>CAXUBM010000008.1:0-1339 GCA_964249235.1 uncultured Acetobacteraceae bacterium
CTCCTCGGCCTGTGCCGCACGACGATCGCCGGCGCCCCGGTTCGCCTGATCGTCGACGGTGCCGGCCCGGCCGAGGCCCTGCTCGGCGTGGAAACGGCCGGCTTCGCTCCTGCCTTCTCCCCACTGGCCGCCGACGGCAAGCTGACCGAAGCCGCTCGCGCCCGTCTGGCCGCCCAGGGCCTGTCGGCCGAGCGCGCCCTGGCGATGATCCTCGACGGTGAGAATCCGTTGCACGCGCCCGACGACGACGCCCACGCCGCCATGCACGACGCGCTGGTGCCATTTCTCGACGGCAGTCCACCGCGCCCGACCGTGCCGCCGCGCCTGGTCGCCAGCAGCCCCATCCCTCACCGCCGTCCCTTGCCGGCCCGCAGCAAGGGCTTCACTCAGAAGGTGTCGATCGGCGGTCACCGCCTTTACCTGCGCACATCCGAGTATGCGGAAGGCACCCTCGGCGAGCTGTCGATCACCCTGCACGGCCGCGACGGCACGCTGTCCAGAGGCATGGCGGACGCACTCTCCACCGCGATCAGCATCGGCCTGCAACACGGGGTGCCGCTCGACCGCTTCGTCGAGGCTTTCGCCCACACCCGCTTCGGCGCCAGCGGCACCGTCGAGGGTGACCCGTCGATCGGGTGGGCGAGTTCACCTCTCGATTACACGGTCCGCGCGCTCGCCGAGGCCTATCTCGGACGGCATCTTCCCGACCCGCCCTCGATCGGCGAGGAGGAACCCAAGCGCCTGCCGCTCGGCTTGGACGACGGCGCGCCGCCCGCGTCGGGTGGCGCCAGGCAGCGCGCCCTGCGTCTGGTCTCTCCGGCATGACGGGACAGGTCGCCGAGCGGCTCGCGGGGCTCGGCCTCACCCTGCCTCAGGCCGCCTCTCCCGTCGCCAATTACCTCGCCTCGGTCCGGCAGGGGCCGATGCTCACCGTGTCGGGACAACTGCCGCTCGTCGACGGCACGCTTCTCGCGCGAGGCCGCCTCGGCGCGGAGATCGCGATCGAGACGGGCGTCGATGCCGCCCGTGCCTGCCTGTTGAATCTGCTCGCCCAGGCGCATCTCGCCTGCGGCGGCACCTTCGAGCCGGTCGTCCGGATCGTGCGCCTGGGCGGCTTCATCGCCTGCACCGCCGACTTCACCCGTCATGCCGACGTCATGAACGGCGCCTCCGATCTCGCGGTCGCTCTCTTCGGTGACGCCGGCCGGCATGCCCGCAGCACGGTCGGCGTCGCCTCCCTTCCCCTGGGCGCGCCCGTCGAGATCGAAGGCACCATCGAACTGCGCGCCTGAGGTCGGGCGCCTGAGGTCGGGCGCCTGAGGTTGCGCGCCTGACGCGC
>CAXUBM010000008.1:1439-7303 GCA_964249235.1 uncultured Acetobacteraceae bacterium
GCGCCTGAGGTCGGGCGCCTGAGGTCGGGCGCCTGAGGTTGCGCGCCTGACGCGCATGGACGCATCGCTGGTCCGCGCCAATATGGGCGAGCGATGACCGACACCCTGACCCTGAACCTTCACCGATCAATCGGCGAGATCGACGAGGCGGAATGGGACCGTTGCGCGGGCGACGACAATCCTTTCGTCAGCCACGCGTTCCTGGCCTGTGTCGAGGACAGCGGCTCGACCGGCAAGAGAACCGGTTGGCTGCCCCAGCACGTGGCCTTGCGCGACGGCGCCGGACGGCTCGTCGCCGCGGCCCCCACCTATCTGAAAGGCCACAGCTACGGCGAATATGTCTTCGACCATTCGTGGGCGCACGCCTTCGAGCGTGCCGGCGGTCAATATTACCCCAAGCTGCTCGTTGCCTCCCCGTTCAGTCCGGTCCCCGGGCCGCGCCTTCTCCGGGAACCCGGCTCCGGGATCGACATCGGCTCGCTCGCCGGGGCCCTGCGCCAGGCCTGTGAAGCCCTCGACCTCTCATCGGTGCACGTCAATTTCTGCCAGGCCGAGGAATGGGACGAACTCGGCGCCGCCGGATGGCTTCAGCGCCTCGGCATGCAGTTTCACTGGCTCAACCAGGGTTACGCCGACTTCGACGACTTCCTGGGCGCGCTCAACTCGCGCAAGCGCAAATCGATCAGGCGAGAGCGCCGCGACGCCCAGGCGTCGGGCCTCGAATACATCGTCATGCGCGGCTCGGAGACCACCAAGCGCGACTGGAAGGCGTTTTATCGGTTCTACCTGTCGACGGTGGATCGCAAGTGGGGCAGCGCTTACCTCACCGAGCGCTTCTTCTCGCTCCTGTCCGAACGCCTCGGAGACCGCGTGGTCCTGATGTTCGCACGCCACGGAACCGAGCCGGTCGCCGGTGCCTTGAACCTGCTCGGTCGACAGGCGCTCTACGGCCGAAACTGGGGTTGCCTGGGAGATTGGCCATTTCTCCATTTCGAGCTGTGTTACTATCGGGCGATCGATTTCGCCATCTCGACGGGCTTGGCGCGGGTGGAAGCCGGTGCGCAGGGCGAGCACAAGATCCAGCGCGGCTACCTTCCGGTGCCGACGCACTCCGCGCACTGGATTTCGCACGACGGGCTTCGGCAGGCCGTCGGGCAGGCGCTCTCGAAGGAGCGGCCCGCGTGTCTGGACGAAATTCAGGCGCTTGCGGCGCTTTCGCCTTTCCGGCAAGGCGAGCCATGATCAGGGTGGCTCGGCGATCGGGCCAGGGGCAAGACTACCATGAGCGAACAGGCAAAGAAGACGGACGAGCGGGTGCGGTTGCGGGCCTACCACCTTTGGGAGCGCGACGGTCGCCCGCATGGCCGCAATGACGAATACTGGGCACGCGCATTGGCCGAGATCCAGGCGGAGGAAGCAGGCAACAAGCCCGCCGCCTCCGATCAGGAGTAGGTCAGCGTGTGCCGACGGCGTCCCGCAGGCGGTCGTTGATGGCGTCGAGAAAGCCCTCCGTGGTCAGCCAGGGCTGATCCGAGCCGATCAGGAGTGCGAGGTCCTTGGTCATCGAGCCGGCCTCGACCGCCTCGATGCAAACCCGTTCGAGCGTCTGCGCGAACCGGACCACCTCGGGCGTGTCGTCGAATTGTCCGCGGTAGATCAAACCTCTGGTCCAAGCGAAGATGGAGGCGATCGGGTTGGTGCTCGTCGGCCTGCCCTTCTGGTGCTCGCGGTAGTGACGCGTCACGGTGCCGTGCGCGGCTTCGGCCTCGACCGTCCGCCCGTCGGGACTGAGCAGCACGCTGGTCATCAGCCCTAGGCTGCCGAAACCCTGCGCCACGATGTCGCTCTCGACGTCGCCGTCGTAGTTCTTGCAAGCCCAGACATAGCCACCGGTCCATTTCAGCGCCGCCGCCACCATGTCGTCGATCAGCCGGTGCTCGTAGGTCAGGCCCAGCCGGTCGAACTCCGACTTGAACTCCTGCTCGTAGATCAGCTGGAAGGTGTCCTTGAACAGCCCGTCATAGGCTTTGAGGATCGTGTTCTTGGTCGACAGGTAGAGCGGCAATCGGCGGTTTGCGGCATACGCGAAGCTCGCGCGGGCAAAACCCTCGATGGAGGCCAGCGTGTTGTGGATGCCGAGCGCCACGCCCGGACCCTTGAAGTCGTGCACGTCGAGCGTGATCGCGTCACCGCCGTCGCTCGGCTGGTAATGCAAGGTGACACGACCCGGCCCCGGTATCCTGGTCTCGGCCGCTCGGTAGATGTCGCCGTAGGCATGCCGCCCGATCACGATCGGCTGGTCCCAATGAGGCACGAGCCGCGGCACGTTTCGGCAGATGATCGGCTCGCGGAAGATGGTGCCGTCGAGAATGTTGCGGATCGTGCCGTTCGGGCTTCGCCACATCTTCTTCAGTCCGAACTCGGCGACGCGGGCCTCGTCGGGCGTGATCGTCGCGCACTTGACCGCAACGCCGTGACGCTTGGTCGCATTGGCCGCGTCGACCGTCACCTGGTCGTCGGTCGCGTCGCGATGCTCAATCCCGAGATCATGGTAGTCGAGCTCGACGTCGAGATAGGGAAGGATCAGCGTCTCGCGAATGAAGCTCCAGATGATCCTCGTCATCTCGTCGCCGTCCATCTCGACCAGCGGCGTCTTGACCTTGATCTTGCTCATGTCGACCGATCCCTCCTCTTCGACCCGGCAGGCATCGCACTCGCCAGCCCCGATCGCAAGGTCCGCGCCGGCCTCCTAACGGCGGTAAGGAACGGGCAGCAGATCCCTCACCGGCACGCGCGCCAGCGACAACGGGCCACCGATGATGACCTCCGCCTCGGGATCGAAGTCGAGCAGCATCTCGCGGCAGGCGCCGCATGGGGCCACGACGGCGATCTCGCGGTCGCTCTCGTCGGGTTTGGGGTGCCGCACGGCGACCGCGACCTCGACCGTGCCGTCGCCGTCGATGATCGCCCGGCCGAGCGCCACCGCCTCCGCGCAGACGGACAGCCGGCCGACCGTTGCACCCAGGTGAAGACCGGTCCAGATTCTGCCATCACGAGAGCGGATGGCTGCACCCACCATGTGCCAGAACGGCCGGTAATGCGCCTTCAACACCGTCCGGGCCGCCTCGACCAGCGACAAGTCGTTGCCCGACAACGGCGCCGGCGGATTGGCCGGCGAGAGTGTCGTCACCAAGCTCCGGACGAATTCGGCCGCTGGCGGCGATCAGTCCGCCGCGTCCGCATCGTCGTCGGGCCCGACCAGCAGGGCGTTGGCGACCACGCCCGCCTGCTCGCGGATCTTGCGCTCGATGGAGGCGGCGACCTCGGGATGATCGCGAAGGAACTGCTTGGAGTTCTCCCGGCCCTGTCCGATCCGCTGGCTGTCGTAGCTGAACCACGCACCCGACTTCTCCACGATGGCGGCCTTGACGCCGAGATCGATCAACTCGCCGACCTTGCTGATGCCCTCGCCATACATGATGTCGAACTCGACCTGCCGGAACGGCGGCGCGAGCTTGTTCTTGACCACCTTCACACGGGTCTGGTTGCCGACAACCTCGTCCTTGTCCTTGATCTGGCCGATGCGCCTGATGTCCAGACGAACCGACGCGTAGAACTTCAGCGCGTTGCCGCCGGTCGTCGTTTCCGGATTGCCGAACATGACGCCGATCTTCAACCGGATCTGATTGAGGAAGATCATCATCGTCTTCGATCGCGACACCGAGCCGGTCAGCTTACGCAACGCCTGGCTCATCAGCCGGGCGTGCAGGCCGACATGGCTGTCGCCCATGTCGCCTTCCAGCTCGGCGCGCGGCACCAGGGCGGCGACGCTGTCGATGACGAGCACGTCGACCGCGCCGGAGCGAACCAGCGTGTCGGCGATCTCGAGCGCCTGCTCGCCGGCATCGGGTTGGCTGATCAGGAGACTGTCCACGTCAACCCCGAGTTTACGGGCGTAGGTGGGGTCAAGGGCGTGCTCGGCATCGATGAAGGCGCAAGTGCCGCCGAGCTTCTGCGCCTCGGCCACCGCATGCAGGGCCAGGGTCGTCTTCCCCGAGCTCTCCGGGCCGTAGATCTCGATGATCCGTCCTCTCGCCAGACCGCCGATGCCGAGCGCCATGTCGAGACCGAGCGAGCCCGACGAGATGACCTCTTGCTGCTCGTCGCCGCCTCGCTGGCCCAGACGCATGATCGAGCCCTTGCCGAACGCCCGCTCGATCTGGCTCAGAGCGCCCTCGAGGGCTTTTGCCTTGTCCATCGGGATTTCCTCATCTCGGTCCACGGCGCTCCCGCACCGCAGGACGACTCGCAGCCGCCCCTGGACCATCCCATGAACGACATGCTCCTCGCAACACGTGGCGGCTGGATTCAGCCGCTCGGACGTTAACTAAATGTTCGCTTTGCGTTCATCAGGATCAAAATAGGAACGCGACCAGCTCGCCCGGCGGACACAAATGTCTTGCTAGACGTCTTGCTAGATGTCTTGACAAGTGTCCTGACAAAAATCTGCGAGAAGAGTCCTTGCGAGGATCATGTAATCGCGCGCGCTTGGCGCTGATTCAGGCGCCATACATAGGCGATGACGGCGGCCACGGCCTGGAACTGCTCTCGCGGTATCTCCTGGTCGACCGGCACAGCGA
Source organism: uncultured Acetobacteraceae bacterium (assembly GCA_964249235.1). Classification (GTDB taxonomy): domain Bacteria; phylum Pseudomonadota; class Alphaproteobacteria; order Acetobacterales; family Acetobacteraceae; genus CAXTPV01. The sequence goes on from CAXUBM010000008.1 coordinate 6,080, forward strand.
ACAGAGTCCGTGCCAGCGGCGGATTGGCGACGATGGGCACGCGGTGGGCCCGCGCCATCTCGCGTATCCGGGCAGCGACTTCGTCGGCGCCCTTCGCAACCACCTTCGGCGCTTCCTTGCTGGTGCGTTCATAGGCGAGGGCAACCGCGTAATGCGTCGGGTTGGTCAGCACGACGGCGGCCTTGGGCACGGCCTGCATCATCCGCTGGCGGGCGCGGGCGCGCCGGAGCGCGCGCAGGCGTCCTTTGACATGCGGGTTGCCGTCATTCTCCTTCATCTCGTCCTTCAGGTCCCGCCGGCTCATTCGCAACTGCTGCATGCGGTGAAAGCGAACCCAGGCGACATCTGCGGCAGCGATGACGAGCTGAAGAGCCAGCAGGCTGAAGGCCGTCGAGATCAGGAGATGCTCCAGGCGGCTCGTGACCAGCGATGTCGGCCAAGAACCCGCCTCGGCAAGCGGCCGGAGGGCGCCGGCGATGACGTGCCAGATCACGAAGCCGAAGACGCCAACCTTGACGAGGGACTTAGCCGCCTCGACGACGTTGTTGGGTCCCAGCAACCGGCCGATCCCGCGCGTCGGACTGACCCTCGCCAAGTCGAACTTGAACGCCTGCGTATTCAACGCAAAGCCGCTCTGCAGCAAGGTGGAGGCCGTGATGGCTGCTGCGACCGTGCCCAGGATCGGCAGGAGAAACATCGCGAGCGGCCTCCCGATCTGGCTGCAGAGCAGCGGGATGCCGCCTGCGGACAGATCGACCTGACTGCTGAGCTCGATCGCGCCGCGCAGTCGCCGCATCAGCGGCATCGCCGCCGAACCGCTCATCCACCAGACGACGGCAACGCCTGCCGCCAGGGCCGCAAGGCTCGACACCTCGCGTGAGATCGGCACATTGCCTTCTTCGCGGGCTCGCTGCAGCCGGCGTGCGGTCGGGGCCTCCGTCCGATCGCCACCCGATTGCTCGTCACCTGCCATCGAGCAGGCCGGAGAGCGCCGCCAGATCCGACTGGGCGTCGCTGAACCAAGCGTCGATCGTCAGGTGAGCGATCACGGCGAGCAGAAGTAGACTGCCGAGAAGCTGGCCGGGTGCCAGGACGGAGCCGACCTGCATCGCCGGAGCCAGGCGGGCGACGATGCTGAGAGAAACCTGCCAGACGGTCGCGATCAGGAGGAAGGGCGCGGCCAGCCGAAAGCCGATGCCGAACGTCTCCGTCGTTGCCAGCAGG
>CAXUBM010000008.1:7313-29972 GCA_964249235.1 uncultured Acetobacteraceae bacterium
GCTTGCCTCTGTTGCGGGGGGGGGGGCGTGCCCGCCGGGCCCCGAACGGTATCAGATGATAACTCGACGACAGCGCTTGCAGGGGCAAGACGAACAGGCCGGACGACAGGATCAGAACCGGCGCGATCAGAGAGAACAGCCGCGCCAGAGCACTGCTTTGCGCACCGAGTTCCGGGTCGGGTTGCACGACGCTGGTCAGGCCTGTGAAGACCGAGATGAACTGACCCGCGATCGGCAGGGCCATGGCAATCAAGCGTGCCAGCCAACCGATCAGGAGGCCGCAGGCGGCTTCGGTCATGACCAACCTGAAAATTTCCAGCGGTGGCGATGCGGCGAGATCGGGGGTTTTGACCAATGGCGCGATCAGCAGCGTGAGCATCAGTGCGACGCCGGCCTTGACGACCATCGGCGGCTCCGCCTCGCCGAGGCCCGGCATGACGGCCACGACTCCCGCCACGCGGCACAGGACGAGCGCGCCAGCGGTGACCACGTCCGGCAGGCGTGCGAGGGCGGCGAACTCGTCGGCCGGCATCCTACGTGCCGCCGATGACAATCAATTGGTCGAACAGTTTCGATGCATAGTTGGAAAGGGAGAGAAACAGGAAGTGCCCCGCTACCATCAAGACCCCGACGACCCCAACCAGTTTCGGCACGAAAGCAAGCGTCTGCTCGTTGATCTGAGTGACGGCTTGGATGAAGGAGATGATCAGTCCTATGGCCAGGACCGCGAGAAGCGGCAGGGCGCTAAGTTTGAAGATCACGATAAAGGTGTCGTGCAGAGCTGCTGCGACGTCGCCTTCCTGCATGGTGCCCTCCTGGCTCGCAGGTCGTCCGGTCACGCGTCGTCAGATCGACATACGCATGACGTCCTGATACGACTGGACGACTTTGTCTCGCACCGAAACGATTTCCTGCAACGCGAGCTGAGCTTTTGAGATCGCAGTCACAACATGGGTGACGTCGCCACCGCCGACCACCGCCTCAGTCGCCTTGGCATCGGCATCCTGTCCAAGACTGACCGCATTGCCGAGCGCCTGCTCGACCATGGAGCCAAAACTGGACGAGGCGGAACCATCGCCGGAGGCAGCGCCGGCCTGCTGGTAAGCGCTGACCGCCGTACCTGGAGTGACGGTCAGACGAGAAATTGTCATTTCAGGATTTCCAGGGTTCTGGCCAACATCGATCGCGCGACCTGCATGACGTTCAGATTGGCGCTGTAGGAGCGCTCGGCCTCCTTCATGTCCATCAGCTCGACGAAGCTGTTCACGTTCGGCAGCTTGACGTAACCATTGGCGTCGGCGGCTGGGTGGGAGGGCTCGTAACGTGTCTCGAACTGGGACTGGTCGTGTCCGATCTCCTTGACCGAGACACCAGCCTCACCGTCACTCCCTAGGAGCTGCTGGAAGGTGATGGTCTTGCGTCGGTAGGGATCCGCGCCGGGCGTCGAGCCCGTCGTGTCCTGGTTGGCCAAATTCTCGGCGATCACGCGCAATCTCGTCGTCTGTGCGTCCATGCCGGACGCGGAGATGTCCAAGGTGGAGTTCATATCCATCGCTCTCGACCAACTCAGCTCGACAGGCCGCCGCCGAGCGCCGTCGTCATCATTCCGATGTATTTCTTGTACAGGGTCGTCGTCAGCTGCTGTTCGCTGTTGGTGTCGGCGACGAGCTTCATCTGTTGCTCCACTGACACGGCATTGCCGTCGGGTGCGTGCTCGCCTGCCATGGTGATCTCGCCAGGGACGCTGATCGGCGACGCGGAGATATGCGCCTCATTCGTGCTCGTCAGCGACAATGCCGACGGCAGCAAGCTTGCGAAGGGCTGCAGGTCACGCGGATGAAAGCCGGGCGTGTCGGAATTGGCGATGTTGCCGGCCAATACCCGGGTGCGGGTGTCGAGCCAATCGAGTTTCTCCTCGGCAAGTGTAAAAAAGTCCGTTGAGGGCGTCAGCATGCGGCACCTTTGAACCGGCAACATCTTCGCCCTCCTTTCCTTAGAACCGGTTAACGGGCTCCGATCCCGGCGGCGGGTCCGAACACGATCAGCTTTGCCGCTTTCGTTATGGTTTTGCAACGTATATAAGGGCGGCGGAGGCGGTGATGCATTCCGTGCCTGTTGTTCCAGCTGTTCTGGCTCTCGTCGTCGTCTTGGCGATCATCGTCGGTTTGGGCAGGCTTGGCCGCTACGTCCGGCTTCCGTTTGCGCCGATGGCGAGCGCTCGGACCAAGCGGCTGTCCATCAACGCCGCCATCTCGCTCGACCCCCGCAGACGCTTGATCGTTGCCGCCTGTGATGGCAGGGAGGCGATACTGTTACTGGGGCCGAACAACGACGTCCTGCTCGGTTGGCTCGATGAGGCAAACCGGTGAAGACGCGGGTCGTGCTCGCTGTTCTGATGCTGGCACTCGCACCCTGGCACCCCGCGATGGCGCAGTCGTTCAGCCTCAACCTCGGTGACCAAGCCAGCGGCGGAATGACGGGCAGAATCGTCCAGCTCACCGCACTCCTGACCGTCCTGTCCTTGGCGCCGAGCCTCCTCGTCACCGTGACCGCCTTCACTCGGATCGTCATCGTGCTGTCGTTGCTGCGTAGCGCGTTGGGTGCGCAGGGGACGCCGCCCAATCAAGTGCTGATCGGGCTCGCGCTGTTTCTGACCTTCTTCGTCATGCAGCCCGCTTTCGACCAGGCCTGGGCGCAGGGTGTGGTGCCGCTGATGAATGGGCAGATCGGTGAAATCGATGGGCTGACGCGAATCGCAGCGCCTTTCCACCATTTCCTCGTTCAGAACGCACGTGGCGGTGACGTTCGCCTGTTCGCCCATCTCGCGCAAACGCCCGTTCCGGCCTCGGCGGAGGCGACGCCTTGGCGAGTGCTGGCGCCGGCGTTCCTGGTGGGCGAACTCAGACGCGCCTTCGAAATGGGTTTCCTCCTCTACCTTCCATTTCTGGTGATCGATGTCGTGGTCGCAAGCGTGTTGATGAGCCTCGGTATGATGATGCTGCCGCCAAGCGCTATCTCGCTGCCGTTCAAGCTGATTTTCTTCGTCCTGATCGATGGTTGGCATCTCGTCGCCGGAAGTCTCGTCGAGAGCTTCTCCCCCCACTGAAACCAAGGGCATCTGACGCGTTGGCAGGTGTGGAGGGACAATGAAACAGGCACATACCGAGCAGACCGTCGCGCACAGCGATGGCGAGCAGAACACGGGTAACCATAGGCACCCGAAAGCTGAAGACAAAGGTGGCGTCGACGCGCACGGGGGGACGCGGCATGGTGCCGAACACCTGGAACCGCCGGCAACCAAGGAGAGTGAGGCCGGCCCTAGCTGACCGGCAGTAGCCGCTTAATGTAGGGTGGTAGGGCGAAACTGGCGGCGTGGGTTTGCGGCGTCCAGTATTCGGTGTCCGATGTCAGATACGCCTCGGCATACACGGCCGCCTTCTCGACCGAAATCGAGGTGATCTTATCGTCATTCGACGCGATCCCGAGGGTCATCAGCCCACCCACGTAAGTCGGAACGGCTGCGACATACGCACCGACGTGACGGAAATGCTGCCTCCGACGACGGCTTGTCTCTTCAAGTTCGGACGCCTGCATGGCTGGGACGCCGCATTGATTGACGATCACCCCGTGCGCGCCAACCACCCTAGCCGCGTGACCGTAGAATTCATCGGTGAAAAGCACGGTTCCGACACCCTCCGGGTCGGTGCTGTCGACGATGATGACGTCGAACTGGTCGTTGGATGACCGCTCGAGAAAAGCGATCCCGTCGCCGATGATCAGTTGAGTGCGCGCGTCGCTCCAGGCGGTTCCGGATACCGAGGGAAGGTATTGCCTGGAAAGCCTGACAACCGCCTCGTCAATCTCGACCATCGTGACATGTTCGACCACGTCGTGCTGAAGAACGCGGCGGAGAACGCCACCATCGCCGGCACCGATGATCAGAACGCGTTTGGCGTTGCCATGCACGGCGAGCGGAACGTGCGAGAGCATCTCCTGGTAGATGGATTCATCGGCTTCGGTGAGCTGCACAACCCCGTCCAGCATCAGCACTCTGCCGTGTGAAAAACTCTCGAAGATCAGGATTTCCTGAAACGGACTGGTCTCGCGGGCGAGGATTTGCTTGAGGCGAAATCGCTGCTGCCAATCAGCGTACAACGTCTCGTTCACCCAGCCCTGGTCGACGCTCAAGGTGCCACACTTTGTCCCAAGGGAACGTCGACCGCGCGCACTCTCGGGCTACTCCACCCGACCCCGACGTTCCTCGCTGACGTCAATCCTGACAGGACTGAATGCTTGGCTGATGACCGGAACCGACAGTCGGGGATCGCAAGCACCGCACATGAAGACGTCGATGGCTGCGAACGCGCGCTCCGGCCAAGTGTGGATCGAAATGTGGCTTTCAGCCAAAACAATCACACCGGATACACCACCATTCGGTGTGAAGTGGTGGAAATGGCTATGCAGGATCGTGGCACCTGCGGCCAGTGCGCCCTGACGAAGAGCCTGATCGATGTGGTCCGGTTCGTCGAGGCGTGATGCTCCCCAGAGATCGATGAGCAGGTGCGTTCCCGCGAAGATCATACCGTCGCGCCGGACGAAGTAGTCCGTCCGTTCCTCGCTCCCGCCGATGGCGGAAGAGAGCGTCAACTCCTGGTTCTCGCTCGGTATGTCCGAGACCATCCCCAGTTGAGCAAGTGCGTTCATCACGTACCCCCAAACCAGCAGACAGCCTGTAAGGCGTAAACGCCCCCTTGGGCCAAGGCCGCGGGAGATATGGCTTGCCTCGCCCTGATGCAAGCCAAAAGCGGCGTGGCGGTGAAGTTTGTCTCCTTTAACCTCCGCGGCCGTTCGACGCCACAGCGTCGGGTATGAGGGCGGTGGTCAGGAGATTGAACGTGTCCTGCTGCCCGGAATCGATAAAGCGGCCGGAAACGGAGCGGGACAGGCTCGTCAAGAGCGGCAGGTCTTTGTCTCGCGACGCGGCAGTCGCAAGTCGGATGGCAATCTCGCCCTCCTCTCTTGTCAAGCCTCCGCTCCCGGGGATTTGCGACGCGAGACGGCCGAGATCGATTTTGGCCTCGTGCCATCGGCCCAGTGTTGCCTCGATAGCCGCCCGTAGATCGTGCGATGCGTCGCTTTGGTCGTTAGCGAGGACGGCAAGCGCCTGTGTGTGCTCACCGGATCGATCCAGTATCCTCGCCAGCGTGAGTTGCCTCGCTTCGACGACGGCGTCCGGCAGGTCGGGCGCGGTGGACCGGTCGAGCGCTTCTTGCGCTTGCTCGATCTCGCCCTGCGCAAGGCGGAGTTCAGCGAGCCTGTTGCCGAGCTTGGCTTTGACACTCGTTGGCGGCGTTGCCTCCACGAGGGTCTGGAGGACAGAGGCTGCTCTGCCCGGCAGATCAAGGTCTTCCAGGCGTTCGGCCAAGATGGGCGCGACATGAGCCATCGAGTCCTGGTCGGCGAGAAGCTCGGGCGCGCTTTGTGTCACCACGGTGACGAAATCTGCGGCCGTCATGTGGTTGGCGATCGCGGGGTCGGCGAGGTGGTTGAGAAAGTCTGCCATCCTCGCATGGGCTTCGGCGGCGTGATCGGGGAAACGCGTTGAGATCTCGTTCCAAAGAGCAAAGGCCCGGGCGAACTGCTCGGATTGCAGCCTAAACTGCGCCTCAGCCAACAATCCCTCGGCCTCCCTGCCGACGGCGCGAAAATCCAGACGGTGCCGGTCGAGCAGGTCGGCAGCACTGTCGGCCCGAAAGTGGCCACTGTTGCCTTCAAGGCGCAGCAGGGCAAGAAGTGCCTTGGACGAGACCCCGAGATCCTGGCTTCGCGTCAGCAGATCCAATTCGGTGATGGCCTTGCCGCGTTCTCCGGCCTGATCGTCGGCGAGCGCGTGTTCGATCCTTGTGTTCGGAATCTGTGGCAGTGCCGCCAGTGCGTCGCGGTCGGCCCGCGTCGCGTGCGCGAGCAGGATGGGCGCCGCGAGGCCCGCGGCGATGTCGCGCAGACCTTCAGGATAGGCGAGCAGGAGCCGCATTCCGGCACGGACCGTGGCAGCTTGGCCGTCAAGGCTGAAGGACCCGGCCGGGCCAGCCAACGCGCGCCACAGATGTGCCTCGTCGCTCGCTGGCAGGGCGGGATCATCCAGCAAATCGGCACGTCGCGGATCATTGAGGAATTCACAGATTGCGCGGACGAGGAGCGCCTTCGGGTCGGCACCGGCTAATGGATGATCGGCGAAGGCGACCCTGATCAGCGAGCGAGCTTCGCGCGTCAAACCGAGAGCCAGCATGGTCTGCGCGGCAGAGAGTCGTGGTTGCAGACGCGCGCGTTCGGGGTCCGTTGCGGCGGCGAAAAGTTGCGCGTGCAACCGGTCCATCAAACCGGGGATGCTTGCTGCCTCGATGTCGAGCGACCGCGTGAGACCCGCAGGGTCCGGAAGACCATCTCCGGTCCGATCCGGCCGTTTGGCATTCAAACTCTCAGAGTCGTCACGCGCAAGGGCAAAGCCGTCTTCGACCGGGCGCAGCGTCAGCCGGTCGGAAATGGGTTCGACGACGACACCGAATTCAGTTCGATCGATGGCGAAGGTAGCGGAACGGCGCGTCAGCCTGACCGCGCTGTGAGCGAGCCTGTCGGTGCCGACCAACAAGTACGATCCCGTCACCGGATCGATTGCGTCGATGACCCGTCCTGGTGCCTTCATCTGGAAATGCAGCTCCGGCCCGGAAAGCGATAGCGGTATGGGCGTGACGTCGGGGGGATCCCGACTGACGCCAAGCTGCCAACCGTCTCGCTGCCTCGTCAGATTGATGCACTGTGCCGGATCGAGCGGAACGCGAATCTGGGTTGAGTTGGCGTGGATGCTGACCGAGGCACCCGACAACGTAGGGTCGGTCCTGAACGGAGAAAAGTCGAGCGGTCGAGCCTCGTCAAAAAAGATAATCGCTTCGCCAGCGTGTCGAAGTATCGCGACGCCCACGTCGGAAGAAAAGGGCAGCAACGCAACCGCAACATCACCAGTGTGAGGCATGGAGGAAACTTGCAACTGCTCCTGGACCGTTTGGGCGGCCGCCTTGGTCGCATTCGGACCTGCAACGTTCGAAACAGACTGCTTTGCTTGAGAAGATGCTATGTCAATGGACGGATGTCGCGACCCGCCCGTGTTTTCGATCTTCGCCTCGAAGGCGGTCGGCAGACCCGGGATAAGCGTCCCGGCTGCTTGGGTATTCAGAGCGGACGGCGGGCGCCCCGCCGATCCCAACGTCGAAGTCGATCTCGATGGAGCGCTCGACATCTGGACAGCCGGGAAGACGTCCACCCAGAGCGCGCGCCCCTGCTCGAGCTGGCGAACGCTCACGCGCTGGGAGAAAGTGTATGTGATCATTCCGGATGAGATGTCTCTCCTTTTGACGAAACGGCTTTGGCCGATACTGACTGCCAACTTGCCGGCCGGCGCGAGACTGACTGAAACGCGATCACCGTCGTGCTCGATGTGCAGCTTGGCTTGTCTACTCGGCTCGACGGTGAGACGGGTAAAGCCCGACATGTCGCCCAGGTGAACCGTCAGCGTAGAGGCGCAGGCACCGCCGGCGACGACGGTGCAGAGCAGCGCGAGGAGCAGCCTCATCCGGCGCCGGGTGTCCTGATGGCGCCCGAACCGGCGGCCGAGAACGGGTCGGCATCACGTCTGACGCGATAGGTGGCCAATGCCTGCGTCGCCACGCGGGCTCTATCAGGGTCCATGTTGCCCATGATTGCCGCGGCCTTCCGCGCATTCATACGGTCGATGATTTGGACGAGCAGATGCAGTTCAAGCGTGTCAAAGATCGCAGCCGCATCGGCTGGCTTCATCGACTCGTAGAGCTTGACCGTGCTGGCCCAGCTCGCATCGCTTCGTTCCTGGCGAGCCGCTTCAAGACGCTTGAGCTCGTCGCGCCCTTGGGAGAGCGACGCTAGTTGTGCGCTCACCATTTCCTTTTCAGCCTGCATGGCAGCTTCGCGCAAGTCAAGGTCGCGCTCCCTTCGGTCGAGAGCGGCGCGTCGTGCCCGAAGATCCTGCAGGAGAGACCAGTCTGGCTGGGTCACACCGGTTGCGACCGCTGTGGATGTCTCGTTGGCGGCGTGAGCCGACAGACGTGGATCAAGAGCTTGCGAAGGCTTCGAGGGAAGCGGCGTTTTTGCCGCCATCGGGTTCGGCGCGATCATCTTGCTGGCAGGCGGATCATCTGCCATGGCGGCGAGGCCGAGTGACGTCGCCTTTGTGCCGAGTAGGGCCGCGATCACCAGGATGGTTGTTGGCAGCAGGCGAGGTGCGGGGAGCTTGATCATGCGCCCTGCCCGATTCTTAATGCGCGGAGCAGGTCGCGCTCGGCTTTGCTTCGCGGAGGCCCTTCGGCAACCTCTTCATCGCGACGCGACGTCGAGGGCACAGCAACGCGGTCGGGGCGAGACGTGGGCTTGGTAAACCCTCTCCCCTCGACAACCAGCCGCTCCAGTAGATCAGCCACCTTCTCGCCCCGCTCGGTAAGGAAGACGAGGTCCTCCTTAAGCGCGCCCGCACGCTCGATCTGCCTTGAGATCTGCTTGCCGGCTCCGTCGGCCGCGAGCCTGAGCCGCTCGGCTCCGTCCTCCGCCAGCCGCGTGCTGTCGTTGAAGCCGGCGATCAGTGCATCGAAGGCAGCTCGATCGCGCCTGAGAACGACCAGGGCGCGCTCGAGTCTTATGGCGTGGAAAAGGGTGGCGACGAGTAGCCCGATCAGAAGAGCCTCGAACAACCATTGAACGTCGGTCATGGCCTACCAGATCCGATCCGAAGCCGTTACCATTACTGTACGATAAGCTCTTCAAACAAGACGTCCTTGACCTGTACCTCTGGCGCAGCGATGGCGGTGCGTGACAACAGAGCCTCGCGAAGACGATACGTTCCCGTATCGCTTCGCAGCTCTTCGGGCCTCGTCTCGCGCAGGTAGGTCTGGATCAGGTCAATCAAGCGCGGCATCGAGGCATTCAGGAGCGAAAGCTGGGCTGCGTGAGCAAGTTCTATTTTGCACTGGACCTTGACGAAACTGAGGCGATGCGGGCCGGCATCAAGGTTTGTGATCATTTCCGGCGTCTCCGCGAAAACGGCCTGCTCGGACGCGGACCTCGATCCGGCAGCTGTAGGGAGCGACGCTGTCCCTTTTGTCACGGGCTTCCTACCGCCTAGAATCCCACTGGCGTACACCCCGCCTGCGAGCAGAATGACCGCGATGATGACGCCGGCCATCATGAGAAGCTTGGCTCTGTGACGACTTTTCGGTGCCGAGCCCGCTGGCGCATCAGGTTGTTCGCTCATCGCAATCTCCGGTCCACCAGGGCAGACTATCGCGCGTACATTAACCCATTGTTGCTCCTACGTCCGTCTCAGTCGTTAAACATTTGGAAGGGATACTCTGCGACATAAGACCGGTCAGATGAGAACGGGCGATGGAAAACCCAACCTATATCGCGCTTTCCCGACTGGTGGCTCAGGAGCGCACTCTGGACGTCGTGGCGAACAACATCGCCAACAGCAGCACGCCCGGCTTCAAATCGGAGCACATGCTGTTCAGCGACTGGCTGTTACCGGTGTCGCCGTCGGTGGGCAAAGGTGAGACCGACGTCAGCTTCACTCAGGACCGTGCCACCTGGAGAGATCAAGCGCCTGGAACTCTGACACACACGGGCGACCCTCTGGACCTTGCCCTCGGCGGAAATGGTTATTTCACCGTGATGACAGCAGCAGGGCCGCGGCTTACCAGGTCCGGACGCTTCAGTCTGCAAGCGAACGGCACGATCGGAAACGACGCCGGCGATGCGCTTCTCGACTCAAACGGATCACCGCTTCGCGTTGATCCAGGAGACACAAACCTGACGGTCGCAGGTGATGGAACGATCTCCGGAGCGACTGGCCCGATCGGCAAGATTGGGGTCGTTGCACCGATCGACGTGAATAGATTGCTCGCCGAAGGGCGTGAACTCATGCGTGCCGACACGCCGACCGCGCCCGTCGACCGACCAGGGATAGTACAGGGCGCCATCGAAGACAGCAACGTCTCGCCGATGCTCGAGCTGACCCGTATGATGCAGCTCGAACGGGACTTCCAGCTCGTAACCCAGTTTGCTCAAAGCGAGGCCGACCGGGAGACGACAACGATTGACAAGATGACCCAGGGCTTCAGCAGCTAGCTCCCATAGGCAGATACGAAGGCGGACAGACTTCATGCGATCTTTAGACATTGCCGGGACCGGTATGCAGGCGCAGCAGACCAACGTCGAAGTCATCTCGAACAACATTGCGAACATGACCACGACAGGGTTCAAGCGACGCCGAGCCGAGTTCCAGGATCTGATCTATCAAAACCTGCGGCGAGTCGGCTCGAACAGCTCCGACAACGGAACAATCGTCCCCGCGGGCGCGCAGGTCGGGCTTGGCGTCAAAACCGCGGCGATCTACCGGATCGACGAGCAGGGTAATCTTCAGCAGACGAGCAACAGTCTCGACTTGGCGATACAGGGAAACGGCTTCTTCCAGGTAACCCTGCCCTCTGGACAGACCGCCTACACGCGCGACGGGACTTTTGGCTTGGCGCCCGACGGCACCATCGTGACCGCGGACGGTTACGCGGTTGCACCCGGGCTGACCATCCCGACCAACGCCCAGAGCATTACAATCAACGCGACCGGCCAGGTGCAGGCGACCATCGCCGGACAGACGACGCCGACGCTGATCGGACAGATACAGCTAGCGGCCTTTCCCAACGATGCCGGTCTCGACGCCCAGGGCGACAACCTATTTCTGCAGACGGCAGCCTCCGGCAACGCCGTCACCGGTGCACCTGGCTCGACGGGTTTCGGCAGCATCGAGCAAGGATTTGTCGAAAGCTCCAACGTCAACGTCGTTTCGGAAATAACCAATCTGATTACCGCACAGCGAGCCTATGAGATGAACAGCAAGGTTATCACGACATCCGATGACATGCTGCAGACGCTGACCAATCTGCGATGAGACGATGGGCTGCGGCGGCCGCTACCCTGCTGGCGGTCATGCCTTGCGCCTGTGAGTCATGGGCCGCGAGCGTCCGGCCGCTCACCCAGATTATTGGGGCGTCAGTGCACCTCTCCGATTTGTTCTCGGGACTCGCTCCGGGTCAGGATTGCGTGCTCGGCGACAGCCCCGCACCGGGCCGTCGTTTCGTTATTGCGCAGCCGCAATTGGAAGCGATCGCATCGCAATTCGGGGTCGACTGGGAACCGCTTGGCGGCTCGCAAACTGTCATTCTCGATCGACCCGGGCGGATCGTCGATGAGAACACGGTCGCCACTCTGGTCGGAAGCGCACTGGCCAAGCAAGCGCCGGGACGATTGTCGTTGTCGCTGTCGGACTACCAGCCGATGACTGTGGACCGCGATGCCGAGGTCGGCGTGGACGAAGTCATGGTCGAGCCTACCACGGGCGAAGTCAGGGCCACCCTGACGGCGTCTGTCGCGGGGCACGTCCTTCAGGAGCAGCCCGTCAGCGGACGAATGGATCGCATCGTCTCCCTGCCGACCCCGATAAGGCCGATTGTGGCGGGAGACGTTCTCGATGAGCAGGAACTCGTCTCCCGGGATTTTCCCGCGAGCCACGTGCGTGGCGACGTCCTCGTCAGCGCCGCCGCCGCCGTCGGACTGGTCTCGACGCGCTATCTGGCGCCTGGCGAGCCTATCGGCCGGAGCGATCTCAAGCAACCGGATCTCGTGTCGAGAGGTGGCCCGGTCAGGATGGATCTCGACGCGAGCGGTATCGAGCTCACCGCGCAAGGAACGGCGCTGGAAGCGGGAGGCATAAATGACCGCGTCCGAGTGCTCAATCCGACCTCGCGGGCGATCCTGTTTGCTTGGGTGACCGGCCGCAACGAGGTGCGCGTGGACGCTGCCAGCTTTCCATTAAGTTCGGGCCAAACCAGTCAGCTTCCGGACGTCACGCTGCTAAGCGCCACAAACCGTTATCAACATGGGGCCGGTCAATGAGACGGGTGTGCCTCTCCGCTCTGATCGTGCTTTCGGGCTGTGGCTCGCTCGAGCGTCTGTCGAATGTAGGCAGGCCGCCGCCAATGTCGGCAAGTTCCGATCCGACCCAGGCGCGCGATTATCGGCCACTGACGCTGCCGATGCCCTCGACTCAACCACCGCCGACCGACGACGCCAGTCTTTGGAGGCAAGGCAGTCGAGCGTTCTTCAAGGATCAACGCGCGGCCAATGTAGGCGACATCTTGACGGTTCTCGTCAACATCACGGACGCGGCCGACGTGGAGGACGGCACGAACAGTACTCGAAACGGGACCGAAAATTTGTCGGTTCCGTCATTCTTTGGACTAGGGAGTAAGGTCAAGCTGCTCTCGCAGGCGAACGGCGGTTCCCTCGTCAACACCAGCAGCACCAACGGTAATACATCGACCGGGGTGATTAAGAGAAATGAGACGGTGACGCTGCGCCTCGCTGGCGTGGTGACCCAAGTGCTGCCGAACGGCAACCTCGTCGTTGCAGCCCGTCAGGAAGTGCGCGTCAACAGCGAGCTGCGGATTCTCCAAGTGACTGGGGTCGTGCGACCGCAAGACATTGCGAGTGACAACACGGTCACGCACGACAGGTTGGCTGAGGCTCGCATCTCCTATGGCGGCATAGGTCAGCTGACCGACCTGCAGACGCCACGCTACGGCCAGCAGCTGATGGATATCCTGCTTCCATTCTGATCTTGGTGCCTCTCAGTCGTCGCGGTGAACTCGCTCCATCCTCTCGTGGCGTTCCTGAGCTTCGATCGACAGTGTCGCGATCGGCCTCGCTTCGAGGCGCTTGAGACCGATCGGCTCGTTTGTCTCTTCGCAGTAGCCGTAGGTGCCGCTCTCGACCCTCGCCAGCGCCTGATTGATCTTGCTGATCAGTTTCCGCGCGCGGTCGCGGGTGCGCAATTCGAGCGCGCGATCGGTTTCGACACTCGCGCGATCGGTGATGTCGGCTTCATGGATGCCGCCCTGCGACAGGCTCTCGAGTGTACCGTCCGCTTCCCTCAGCAGATCCGTGCGCCAGCGAAGAAGTTTCTGCCGGAAGTATTCAACCTGATGCGGATTCATGAATTCCTCGTCCTCTGAAGGACGATAGTCCGGAGGCAAGGTCAACATCGGCCGTCCATTCTAATCAGCCGCTGGGCTGCTGGGAGGAATTTGGGCGGCTTATAGCTACGCTGAAGCGTGACGCCAAGCGGCAATTGCATTTCTAACCGGAGGAGGTGAACACCTCACGGCGGGCGACCTCCACGGCGGCACGGACGGCGATCTCCCGGACTATTCCGGACAGGGATGGGTCGGTGGCCTTCGGGATGCCACTGAGCAGACGTGCGAGGTCGGTGAGCGCCGCGGCATCGTCTCCGCCGCCGAGCATCGCGTGCTGCAGGGCCGAGAGGGCCTGCAGCAGCTCCTTGCCTCGCCTGCGCGCCTCGCGGTCACGGTGAGCGGCCTCCTGGTGACGCAGGTGCGCCAAGAGCAGCGGTTCGACGGCGGTCGTCGCGGCGGCCGGGACATCCTTGGCCATAGCAGCGGCAAGCGTTCGGCCGAAAGCGCCGTCGGTCGCGCCGGCCGAAACGCTGCTGGCTCGATCAGCGATGGGCGTCGGGGTCAACGAGGTGATCGGGGTCGCGCTCATGTCGCTCGTCATTCAGGAATTGTTCGTGCTTCGGAGCGAAGATCATAGGACCAAGAGGTTGATGAGTGGCGAAGAGGTTGAATGCATCGGACTGCACGCATCGTTGGATTGGTCTTCGTCGCTCTGAGCCTGTGCGGGCTGTCGGCTCGCGCCCATTCGGTGCGGATCAAAGACATCGCCGACATCGAGGGGGTGAGGAGCAATCAGCTTGTTGGCTATGGTCTCGTCGTCGGCCTGAACGGAACCGGTGATCGGCTCGACTCGTCGGTATTCACGCGTGAGTCCCTGATCGGCATGCTCGAGCGGCTCGGTGTCAACACGCGCGACCAAGCGGCCAAGTTACAAACCAAGGATGTAGCAGCGGTGATGGTGACGGCGGATCTGCCCGCGTTCGTACGGAGCGGCAACCGTATCGATGTTGGCGTGTCGGCGATCGGTGATGCAACGGACCTGACTGGTGGAACCCTGCTCGTGACGCCGCTGCTGGCGGCCGATGGAGAAGTATATGCCGTCGCGCAGGGCGCGCTGGTGACGAATGCCTTTTCCGCTCGTGGTGCGGCCGCTTCGGTCACGCGCAACGTGCCCACGGCCGGTCACATCGCCAACGGAGCGTCGGTTGAGCGTGAGGTCAAGTTCTCGCTCTCAGAGCACGCCGCTCTGCACCTGTCTCTCCGCAATCCGGACCTGACCACGGCCCGACGGATCGAGGATGCGATCACCGCTGCGATTGGTCCTGGGTTTGCGCGAGCGACCGATCCCAGGACCGTCGAGCTGAGTTTCGGTTCGTTCAGACCGGTCGACGTGCTCGCACGCATCGAGGACCTGACGGTCGATCCCGACACGCCTGCCGTCGTGGTGGTCGACGAGGCGAGCGGCACCATCGTCATGGGCGACAACGTCCGGATCAGCACGGTCGCAATCGCGCAGGGCAATCTGACCATTCGCGTCAGCGAAGCCCCCTTGGTCTCACAACCTGGTCCGTTCTCAAACGGGCGCACCGCCGTCGTGCCACGCACGAACGTTCAGGTCGATACCGGCGCCGGAAACAAGCTCGGCATCCTTCCCTCCGGGCCGACGCTTCGCGACCTGGTTGCCAGCTTGAACGCACTGGGCGTCGGTCCGCGCGACATGATCAGCATTCTGCAGTCAATCAAGGCGGCAGGCGCGCTGCAGGCCGACCTGGTGGTCCGGTGATCGTGCGCCATTCGCTCGGACCGACCGAAGTCGCGGGCCCGGCGCAACTGACCGAGGCCACGCCGCAAGAAAGGGCCAAGGCGGCAAAAGCGGCCCATGATTTCGAGGCTATGACACTCGACCAGATGCTACAGCCCATGTTCGCGACCCTCGACACCGATCCGCTGTTCGGCGGCGGGGATGCCGAGAAGATCCTTCAACCAATGCTCGTGACGGAGATGGCCAAGATCATGGAGAAGCGCGGCGGCCTCGGATTGTCGGACACGATTGCAGCCAAGATGCTGCAGTTGGAGGGCAAGCGGCCGTGAGGGTGACAGTCGAAGCGCTGCTCGCGAAGCTAGACGCGATTCTCGAGGCGGAGAACAGGGCGCTGGCGCACATGGATCTCGGCGCTGTTGCGGCCCTCGTGGCGGACAAGAATGCGATTGCCGAACAGCTCCAGGCCGCGCTCAGCGCGTGCGGCAAAGAGGAGGTGCGCACACTGATGCAGCGACGCGGTACGATGCTCTCGTCGGCGATAGGGGACAACAAGGCTCTACTTGAGAGAGCGATGCGAGTTCAACGGCGGATGGTGGGGCTGATCGCCGCCGCATCGGAGCCGGCGCCAGCTCTCTATAGCAGGCGAGGTTTACAGGCAGGGGTGACACATAAGCCGCGAGCGATGATGGCAGATGCGTAGGGTCCGGCGCTGACCCATTCGGACGAGGAGCAGCGCCGGATGGATTGATCAGTCCTGATCGGTCTCCTGAGTGGGCTGCTCACCCTGGTGCTCGCTGGCAGGGATGTCGGCGGTTGCAGTCTCTTCGCTGACCTCTTCACGCCTTGCACGCCGACGGCGCTTGTCCTCGGTCGGGAGCTCGGTTTCGGCGTCGGCCGCCCGACGGCTCCTCAACGCCGGGGTCGGTTTCTGTTCCTTTTGCCGCCGATTGGCGCCGCTGACGCTGCTGGAACGCGAGGCTGTGGAGCCAGAGGCGGCGATCCTGGCCATCCGATTGGACGTGGACGACGCTGCGGTGCCGCTTTCCGCTCGGGCCGGTTTGCGTGCCGAGGCTGAGCGAGACGTTGCCGGGCGCGTTGGCGTGGTGTGCGTCGAGGTGGACCGCCCAGAGGCCGAGCGCGTCGTTTTTGCGGCGGCGCGTCCCGAAGCGGGACCGGCCACACTTGTTTTGCGTGTCGATGCGACGCGCGGCCTGCCAGAGGCCGCAGCGGTGCTGCGCGACGCCTTCGCCGAGGGGGCGCCGCGCGTGGTGCGAGAGGTTGCGCGCGTCGATGCCGGGCCGGCGGCACGCGCCGACGTCGTCCCAGTCGCGCGTTTGGTCGACGTGGCTGTGCTGCGCTTGGACGTCGTGCCGGCGGCGCGCTTCGCGGTCGTGCCGGCGGCGCGCTTCGCGGTCGTGCCAGTCGCTCGCTTGGCCGTCGCGCTCGTGGTGCGCTTGGCGGACGTGCCAGTCGCACGCTTGACGGCGGGGCTGGTGGTGCGCGTCGTGGACGAGGAACGCGCGCTCGCGCCACGGCTGGTCTTCGGCGCGGTCGCGCGAGCAGTGGACCGAGCGGCAGTGCCGGCCTTCGTCGCAGAAGCGCGCTCGGCTTTCGGTGCCGCGCGCTTGGGGGCGCCCACACC
The DNA here is from genome assembly GCA_964249235.1 of uncultured Acetobacteraceae bacterium. Lineage (GTDB taxonomy): Bacteria > Pseudomonadota > Alphaproteobacteria > Acetobacterales > Acetobacteraceae > CAXTPV01. The sequence goes on from CAXUBM010000008.1 coordinate 23,827, forward strand.
TGCCGCCGACTTGGCACGCGCAACCTTCGTCGACGCGGATGCCGTCCGTGTCGACGGCTTCGCCGCGCGGGTGGCGCCCGCAGCTGTGCGCGTGCCACGCGTGGCGTTCTTAGCCCCGGTGCGCGCCGCCGTGCGGCGCCCACCGGGGCGGATCGCCATTGGCTTCGAACCCGTCGAGGAGCCGTTTGCTTCGTCGCTACTCATGTGACCTACCTTCTCTCTGCCCCGAGCCGCGGGAGAATCACGCTCCCAATATGAACTGTTCTCGCGCCACCCGGCCTTTGCTCCGCGGAACATCCAAGCTTCAGGATGCGAATCGGTGGCCGCTTCACTATTGCAATCTCGCATGGCGGAGACTGGTGTCAATCAAAAGCAGTCGTTACGGGTTAGTTCTGGCGAAATTGCGGCCAGGCGCGCGAAACGGATCACACGGCCGTGCCGTCCACGGCCACGTTGTCGAGAAGCCGAACGCTTCCCAAACGGGCGGCGGCCATGATGCGCGCAGGCCGCGAAAGCGCATCGAGCGGCTGCAGCGTCTCGGCGTCGGCAAGAGTCAGATAGTCGACGGCAAAGCCGGCGGAGGTGAGTGCGGCGTTGGCCTGAGCGAGTGCGAACACAGGTGCCTCATCTTTTCCGATCATTGCGGCGGCTCGCTTGAGCTGCGCGTGCAAGAGCGGAGCCCTGGCGCGTTCGGCCTCGGTCAGAAATCGGTTCCGAGAGGAGAGGGCGAGACCGTCGGCGGCGCGAACCGTGGCGACGGCGCGTGGAACGACCGGCAGGCGGAGATCGGCGATCATGCGACGGACGACCTGGTATTGCTGCCAGTCCTTCTCGCCGAACCAGATCGTGCTTGGCCTGACTTGGCCAATCAGGATTGCAACCACGGTGGCGACGCCCGTGAAGTGCCCACGCCGGAACTCGCCCTCAAGACCATGGGCGGGACCGTCAACGCCGATGCTGGTGACGAAACCAGTCGGATACATCACGCCGGGGGTCGGCAGCCAGACGAGCGCGCAACCGGCGTCGCGCAGGAGGGCGAGGTCGCGTTCCTGCTCGGTCGGGTAGCGCGCAAGATCGGCACCTTGCTCGAACTGCAGCGGATTGACGAAGATCGACGCCGCGACCCGGTCGCCCGACGCGTGCGCCGCGCGGACGAGAGCGAGATGGCCATCGTGCAGGGCACCCATCGTCGGCACCAGCGACAAACCATTCTCACGTGCCAGTGATCGGCAACCCTGCTCGAGTTCGATTTCGGTCCTGGCAACAATCATAAACGTCTCCCGCCATGCGGCATCGAGGCGCGCGCGTTCCGCGCGGGGCTCGACCTTGATCCGGTCCTGCCGCCAAATGACATAGTCTGCCGATGGAGGAGATGGCCATGCCGCCACACGAGCCCCGGATCTGGCGCGCCGAAGGTGTCGCCCCGGCGCGCGGCGTTCACGCCGCCAATAGTCCGGCGCTCGACGTCAGCTGGTCGGTCGCGCTGTCGCGGGGCGTGCAGGCCCGATGCCCCGTCTGCGGCGGTTCGCGCATCTTCGACGGCTACCTCTCGTTGCGCTCGGCATGTGCACGGTGTGGCACGCAACTATCGGAGCTGCCCGCCGACGACGCCCCGCCGTGGTTGACGATGTTCATCGTCCTGCACCTCGTGATCGGCATGGTGATGCTGCTTGGACGCACGACCACCCTGGAAACCACCTCGACACTTCTGCTGGTGCTGCCCGTTGCCGCCCTGCTCTGCCTGATGCTGCTGCGGCCGGTGAAAGGCGTCGTGGTGGCGCTGCTCCTCAAATTAGACGTCACGCACGGCGTGGGTTCGTGACCGAGCCGTCCTCGAGGCAGCCGCCATTCGCGCGGATCGAGTTTGACGGCAAAGTGGCCGCACGGCTGCCGCCAATGTTGGCACGCGACGTCGAGCAGGCGATGGCCGATCTGGCCGAGGCGACGCATTTCCATCCGGCCGGCCTGAACGGGTCGTCCCACGTGCATGTGTCGGTGCAGAACGGGCGGCTCGTGTTCGACATACGAGACGGCGAGGAGCGGCCGCTGCGGCTGGTTGGTATCGCGCTGAGCCCATTCCGGCGGCTGATCAAGGACTACATGATGCTGGTCGAGAGCCACGCGATGGCTGTCGAGGAGGGTCGCGAGCAGCGGCTGGAGGCCATCGACATGGGCAGGCGCGGACTGCACAACGAGGGCGCGCAGCAGATCATGGAACGCCTGCAAGGCAAGATCGCCGTCGATCTGGAGACCGCAAGGCGTCTTTTCACGCTGCTGTGCGTGTTGCAGCAGCGCTAGGGCGCGGATGAACGAAGGATGCGAGAGGTGATGGGGTGAAGATCGACGGCACACCTTACAGGAGCGTGTGGGTAGACGCGGACGGCTGGTCGGTGAGGATCTTCGATCAGACGAGGCTGCCGTGGACGCTCGACATCCTGCGGCTGACGAACGCGGCCGAGGTTACGTACGCGATCCGCAGCATGCAGGTGCGGGGGGCGCCGCTGATCGGAGCGCTTGCTGCCTACGGGGTGGCGTTGGGACTGCGCGAGGATGCGTCGACGGACAATCTTGAGCGGCTCGCGCGGACGCTGAACGCGACCAGGCCGACGGCGGTCAACCTGCGCTGGGCGATCGAGCGGATGCTGACGCGGCTGCGCAACACGGCCGTCCGCGAACGGGTGTCGGTGGCGTATGACGAGGCGGCGCGGATCTGCGACGAGGACGTCGAGCAGAACGCGGCGATCGGCGAGCACGGGCTGCCGTTGATCGAGGCCGCGGCGGGCGATGGCCGGCGGGTAAACGTGCTGACCCACTGCAACGCGGGATGGCTCGCAGCGGTCGATTGGGGAACGGCGCTAGCGCCGATCTACAAGGCGCACGACCGCGGCTTCGACATCCATGTGTGGGTCGACGAGACGAGGCCGCGCAACCAGGGTGCTGCGCTGACGGCTTGGGAACTCGGCCGGCACGGCGTGCCGCACACGGTGGTTTCGGACAATGCTGGCGGGCATCTGATGCAGCGCGGCGACGTCGACCTCGTGATCGTGGGCACCGACCGGGTGACGCGCACGGGGGATGTGGCGAACAAGATCGGCACCTACCTCAAGGCGCTGGCCGCGCACGACAACGCGGTTCCATTCTGGGTGGCGCTGCCGTCGACGACGATCGATTGGCGGGTCTCGGACGGGCTGAGGGGCATACCGATCGAGGAGCGTGCGGCGTCCGAGGTGACGACGGTGACGGGACGCGCGCTCGATGGGACGGTGACGACGGTGCGGATCACGCCGAGTGACAGTGCAGCCGCGAACCCGGCATTCGACGTGACGCCGGCGCGGCTGGTCACTGGCCTGATCACCGAGCGCGGGCGCTGCGAGGCGACGGAGACGGGGCTGAGCCGGCTGTTTCCGGTCGAGGCGGCTTCGTCGTAGAAGGCGTCTCCTTCCAGACAGGTTGCCATGAGACTGATCGTGATCGCGCTGCTGGTGCCGGCGCTCGCCGCAGGCTGCGCCGATGAGACGCACCCGACCGCCACTCCGGTGCCGACGCCGGCGACGCAGACCAGGGCGGGGCCGGGACCTGCGATGATCGACGACCACGTGCCCGACTTCGCGCAGCGCGGATTCGAGCCGTTCTCGCGCACCGACGCGGTGGCGATCGCGCTGCGGGAGTGGCGGACGTTCGGGATGCCGGTTGACGACGACGCGCCCGACGAACGGCCAGTTCCGAGCACGCCGGCGCTCAAGCCGGAACGGCTGCCCGGGCTCTGGGAGCGCGTGGGCGAGTATTGGTGGATTGGGCAGGATCCGGACGAGCGCGAAGGATCGTGGACCGGCAAGCACGACGCCGACGGGCAGGCGTTCGACTTCGAGAACGACAGCCACTACGCCTGGTCGGCCGCTTTCATCTCCTACATCATGCGGGTGGCGGGCGCGGGGCCGCGGTTTCCTTACTCTCCCAATCATTCGACCTATATCAATGCAGCGGCGGAAGGGGCTTCACCGGTGCTGCGGGCGCAATCCGTCGCATCGTACGCGCCGCAGCTGGGCGACCTGCTCTGCGCGGGGCGCGGGTCGGGGGAGCGGGTGCGCTACGAGATGCTGCCGACGAGCTACGGCTTTCCGTCGCATTGCGCGATCGTGGTGGCGAAGGGGCCGAACCAGATCAGCGTGGTCGGCGGCAATGTCGACGACGCAGTCACGCTGACGCACGTGCCGGTCGCGCCCGACGGTCGGCTGGTCGGGGTGGACGGCCAGCTGCTGGACCAGCGTTATCCCTGGCTGACGGTCTTGCAGGTTCTCTACGACGCGGACGCCGATCCGGACGAGTAACGGGCTCGAGGCCTGGTCTCAACTTTGACGCCAGGGCAGGCCGGCGGCCTTCCAGCCGGCCACCTTGCCCCGTTGCTGCTCCGCGTCGGGCGGTCCCTCGAAACCATCGGTGACGTTGAAGACGGAAACAAAGCCGGCGCTCTCGGCAAGGCGGGCGGCGGCGAGGCTGCGGGCGCCGCTGCGGCAGAGAAAGTAGATCGGCTGGTCGCGGTGAAGACTCGCGCGCTCCATGTCGGCGGTGAAGTCCGGATTGATTTCGCCGGTCGGGAACTCCTGCCAGGCGATCAATGCGGCGCGCTTGCCGAGCGGCGCGAGGTCAGGAACGCCGACATAGGACCATTCGGCGGTGGTGCGCACGTCGACGAGCTGGGCGTGGTCGTCGGCTTCGAGCGCCTGCCAGGCCTGCCGGGATGTCACGTTGCCGACCATGCGCGTCCCGTTCCGGTGTGCGATTGCCACATGCACCTGTCTTCAGGGACGAGCAAGGGCAGGCGTGCGTGTTTCGCGCACCAGCAGCAGGACGAGCAGGACGGCGATCAGGCCGGCGCCGGCCAGGGCGAGGAAGGCCACGCGTTCGGAGAGCTCGGCGGTGTAGCCGCCGAGCGTGGTGCTCAGCGTCGCACCGACGCCGACCGCAAGACCGAGCAGGCCCATGCAGAGGTTGAAGCGCCCGGTGCTCCGGGAAAGATCGGCGGCGATCAGTGGCAGGGCGACGCCGAAGACGGCGCTGCTGACGCCGTCGAATGCCTGGATGAGGACGATCAGGAACGGGTCGGACGTCAGGGACAGGAGAACGCCCCGCAGCGGCAGGGCGGCGAAACCGACCAGGAGGATGGGACGGCGACCGATGCGTTCGGCGGCGCGGCCGAGGGTGGGCGAAAGCAGGGCAACAACGATCTGCGGCACGACAATGGCGGCACCGATGACGAGCTCGGCGCGCGCGCCGGCGACGCGGGTAACCTCGGAGGCGGCGAGCGGCAGCATGGCGGCGTTTGCGAGGTGAAAGAAGGCGCAGCAGGCCATGAAGCCGAGCAGGTTGGGCTCGCGCAGCAGCGTCCAGACCGAGCCGTGCGGCGTGAGGCGGTCGGTCGGATCTCGGTCGGCGTCGGGCAGCGCCTGAGCGTTGGGCGCGGGCTTGGGACGGCGCGTTGGAGGGCGGATCCAGCGCAGCGCGAGCAGGCCGGGAGCGGCGAGGAAGGAAGCGAGGACGAAGACGAAGCGGTCGGAGATCGCGTAGCCGGCGCCCGCCATCAGGCCGGCGGCGATGCCGTTGCCGATCGAGGCCCAGCGCCAGTTGCGGCCGAAGCGCACGCCCAGCGCGCCGGGTGTGCCGGCGGCGACGAGGAGCGTGATGGCGGCGATGGCCGGGTTGAGCATGCAGCTGGCGAAGCCGTGCAGGACCTCGGCGACGGCCACCGGCAGGCGCTCGGGAAAGAAGGCCACGATCAGACAGGAGGTGAGAATGGCGAGGATCGACAGGGCGGCGGCGGCGCGCTTGTTGCGGATGGCGTCGACCACGGCGCCCGCTGGCACCTGGCTGGCCATGGAGGTGGCGGTGCCGATGCTGAGTGCCACGCCGATCTCACCCTCGGTCCAGTGCTGGTTGGTGAGGAAGACGGCGACGAACGGGCCGAAGGCGGTCTGCAGATTGGCCACAAAGAAGTTGAGCCAGTCGAGACCGCGCTCGCTGCCGCCAGCAAGGCGAGGGGCGCGCACCTGCTAGCGGGTCCGGGGGGCCGTGGCTCTGGTGCTGGGCGGTGGCGAGGGCAGCGGCGGCGGCGGGCTGTCGCGCACGAGCAAGATCGTACTGATCGTGCT
>CAXUBM010000009.1:0-23585 GCA_964249235.1 uncultured Acetobacteraceae bacterium
GTGGTGGGCGGCTGGGTGATGGGCGGCAGGTGCGGCGGCGCCGAGCCGGGCGCGGGCATCACGGAGGCGCCCTGGGGCGACACCGGCGCCGCCTTGGGCGCGGCCAGCAACTGTTCGGGCACCGGCGGGACGGTGTGGGTGGCGACCTGTTCGTGCTCGCTGAACCGGTACCAGGCGGCGTAGCCGGCGACCAGGATGACCAGGCCGAGCAGCGTCATGGCGCCGATCGGCAGTCCGCGTTCGGGGGCCGGCGAGGGAAAGGCAAGCTCGGGCCTGCTGTTGACGTCGTGGGCCTCGGCACGGAAGCGGCGGGCGACCTCGTCGGGATCGAGCCCCAGCGTGGTGGCGTAGGTGCGCAGGAAACCGAGCGCGTAGGCGTTGCCCGGCAGGGCGGACACCTGCCCGTCCTCGATCGCCTGGAGGTAGGACAACCTGATCCGCAGGGCGGCGGCGACCTCGGCCAGATCCCAGCCGAGCCGCTCGCGTGCCTCGCGAAGCTCGAAGCCCGCCCGGAACGGGGGATCGGCGCTTCCGTCCGGGACGGAAACGGCTCGGTGTTGCCTTTGGGTGCGCGCCATCGCGGGGCGACGTTAGCGCGCGGGAGGACTGCTTGCCAATGTGATCAGGCGATCGGGCGATCAGGCGATCGGGCGATCGGGCGAGCGGGCGATCAGGACGGGTCGGCGGCGTGCGCGCGGAGATCCTCGAGCCGGCAGACGCCGAGGCACGCTTCGTGGGTGGCTTCGAGGATCACGGGCGGCGCACGGCCGGCATCCAACGCCTCCTGCCAGCGTGGCGCGCACACGCACCATCGTTGGCCCGCCGTCAGGCCCGCGAAGCCGAACCGGGGGACGGGTGTCGACAGGTCGTTGCCGGCGGCGCGGGAGAACTCGAGGAAGGCGGTCGTCATCACGGCGCAGACGGTGTGGCTGCCGGTGTCGGCCGGGCCGGTGTCGCAGCAGCCGTTGCGGAAGAAGCCGGTCAGCGGCTCGGCGGAGCAGGGCGCCAGCACGCCGCCCAGCACGTTGCGGCGGGGACGGCGCCCGCCCGAGCCGCCGGTTTCGTCGAATAGCATCGGTCGCGTCTCCCTCCTGCGCCGCCTCGATGTGGGGACGGTCGGAGCCGGCAACAGCGCCGGCTCGTCGCGCCGGGATTGCAAGCTCGGATCATGGTTGCCGATGATGCGACATCGGACCTCCGGGTCGGCGTGCACGGCGCCGCGGGGCCGCGTCGAAGGAGTGAGCTGATGCTGGGTGTCTGCTACTACCCGGAACACTGGCCGGAAGCGTGGTGGGACGACGATGCGCGGCAGATGCGCGCGTCGGGGATCACCACCGTGCGGATCGCGGAGTTCGCCTGGAGCCGGATCGAGCCAGAACCGGGGCGCTTCGCGTGGGGGTGGCTCGACCGGGCGATCGAGACCTTGGCGCGTCACGGGCTGCGGGTGGTGATGTGCACGCCGACCGCGACGCCGCCGAAATGGCTGTGCGATCGCGAGCCGTCGATCCTGCCGGTCGACGAGCATGGCAGGGTGCGGGGTTTCGGCAGCCGGCGTCATACGACGTTTTCCTCGCCTGCCTGGCGCGAGGAGAGCCGGCGGATCACGGCGGCGGTGGCGGGCCGCTACGGGACGCACGACGCGGTCGCGGCCTGGCAGATCGACAACGAGTTCGGCTGTCACGGAACGGCCTTTTCGTACGGGCCGGAGGATCTCGGCGCGTTCAGGACCTGGCTCGCGGCGCGCTACGGGGACGTGTCGGCGCTGAACGAGGCGTGGGGCAACGTGTTCTGGTCGATGGAGGTCGGCGATTTCGGCGAGGTGGCGCTGCCGGTGGGCGCGGTGACCGAGACCAATCCGGCGGCGCGGCTCGACTACTGGCGGTTCTGCTCCGAGCAGATCGCGTCCTACGCGGCGATGCAGGCCGGGATCATCCGCGCGCATTCGCCGGGGCGCGAGGTGACGCACAACTTCATGGGACGGTTCGTCGATTTCGACCATTGGCCGGTGGGGCGGCTGCTCGACGTGGCGAGCTGGGATTCCTACCCGCTCGGCTTCACCGACCAGTTCAGCTGCGACGCCGACGAGCGCCTCGCGTTCACCGAGACCGGGCATCCGGACATGGCCGCCTTCCACCACGACCTTTACCGGGCAGTCGGGTCGGGCCGGTTCTGGGTCATGGAGCAGCAGCCGGGGCCGGTGAACTGGGCACCGTGGAACCCGGTTCCCAAGCCCGGGATGGTGCGTCTGTGGACGTGGGAGGCCTTCGCGCACGGCGCCGCGCTGGTCAGCTATTTCCGCTGGCGGCAGGCGCCGTTCGCGCAGGAGCAGATGCATGCCGGCCTGCAGCGGCCCGATCGGAGCCCGTCGCCCGGTGGCGAGGAGGCGGCGCAGGTGGCGCGCGAACTGGCCTCGTTGGGCACCTTGCCCGACGTCGAGCAGGCGCCGGTCGCGCTGGTGTTCGACTACGTGGCGGCCCAGATGATCGCGATCCAGCCGCAGGGCGCGGACTTCCGCTACTTCGAGCTCTGCCTGCGCTGGTACGAGGCGGCGCGACGCTGGGGCGTGGACGTCGACATCGTCAGGCAGGACGCCGACCTGTCCCGCTACGCGGCGGTGCTGGTCCCTTCCCTGCCCTACGTGACGGCGGACGGGCTCGCCTCGTTGAGCAGGGCGCGGCGGCTGCTGGTCGGTCCGCGGTCGGGGTCGAAGACCGCGCACGCCTCGACGCCAGCGGACCTCGCACCCGGCGTGCTTCGGGAGCGGCTCGGCGTGAAGGTGACGCAGGTCGCGTCGCTGCGGCCGGAACTCCGCTGCGCCGTCGAGGGCGAGTTCGCCGGCGCGATGGTTCGTTGGCGTGAATGGTTGCAGACCGACGCGTCCGTTCCGGCGCGGTTCGACGACGGCCAGCCGGCGGTGGTCCGCAACGGCGAGGCGCTCTACGTCGCCGGTGTGCCGGACCGGACGCTGCTGGCGGCGTTGATGGGCGGCGTGCTGCGCGGCGTGCCGGGCGCCGCGGCGCAGATGCTGCCCGAGGGCGTCCGGCTGCGGCGCCGGGGCGGGTTGCGCTTCGCCTTCAACTACGGCCCGTCGGCCTGGAGGGTGCCCACCGACGCGCCGCTGCTGCTGGGCGGGCGCTCGGTCGGGCCGCAGGAGATCGCCTGCTGGAAGGCGTAGGCGCGGTCAGGCCTCGAGCGGCGCGCCGCACCGGCGCAGGGTGGCGCGCAGCGAGCGGATCACGGGAAAGACCTCCTGGTTCCGATCGTGGCCCTGGGCGTCGTGCGCCGCCTGTTCCTGCTCGACGATGTCCTGGTCTTCCTGGAAGATCCGGTCGGTGAACCAGACCAGGGCCGGCCAGGCGGCGTCGAGCAGGATGCCGAGCTTGGGGCGCCGGACGGAGAGAAGACCGAAGGTGCGGCAGCCGCGCTGCTCGCGATCGGTGGGAACGTAGACGATCCAGAGTTCCATGATCGTGGTGCCGTCCGGCGTGCGGATGTCGAGGCTCTGGTAGGGGTAGTCGGTGCGGATCGTCATGACCTCGCGATGCGCGCTGCCGTCGTTGGCCCCGCGGCGCTGGCCGAAGATCGCGGCCTCGCCCCAGGATTGCTTGCCGCCGGTGCGGGCGAAGCTGTAGCGCGCCTCGACCCAGTTCCCGCCGCCGTCGCCGCCGAGGAAACGGGGCCGGATGTTTCCCATCTGCTTGCGGTGCAGGAACTGGTGGTTCATGTCCATCAGGTTCTCGTGCATGAAGCTGTAGTGGCACTTGATCCGCTTGCCGAGGCGGCGGGTCTTGTAGGCGTCGTCCGCTGCCCGGGCGAGGCGCGGCATCGGAACCTGCGCGGCGAGCGCGGGGTCACCGGGGAAGACGAAGATCAGGCCGTCGACCTCGCGGCACGGATAGGCGCGAACGCCGTTGGGCAGCTTGCCCTTGCCGAGATAGGGCACGTCGGTGCAGCGGCCCGACATGTCGTAGGCCCAGCCGTGATAGCCGCAACGCACCGCGCATCCCTCGACGGCGCCGTCGCTGAGCGGGACCTGCCGGTGGGCGCAGCGATCCTCGAGCGCGAAGACCGGGTTGGCGGGATCCTTGGGACGGACGAGGACGATCGGGTCGCCGGCGAAGCGGGCGGCGTAGGTCGCCCCCGCCTTGAGCTCGCGCGACCAGGCCGCCGGATACCAGTGGTTCGGATCGATGCCGACGCGGCGGAGGTCGCGTCCGCCTTCGCCGTGCTCGTCGTCTGCGAGGATTTGGATGCTCTGGTCCATGTCGTCGTCCTATCAGGCCTTCGTCCATCGTCGCGGCAGGTCGCCCTCCGGACCGCCGATCGGGTCGGAGGCCGGGAACGGCAGGCGAGCCATGCGGGCAAGCGTGTCGGCGGAGGGGCGGTCGCGGCAGATATCCCATGGCTGGCCGGGAGGGTAGGCGCCGACCACGAGGAAATCGTCGCTCGCCTCGATGCGGCAGTGGCCGGTGCCGGCGGGCAGGACGAGCACGTCGCCGGCGCTGACGAGGGCCTCGCGACCGCCGGGACCGCCGAGCAGGAGGCGCGCACTGCCCGCCGCGAAGCCGAGGACCTCGTGCGCCGTGGAGTGGTAGTGGTGGAAGTCGTAGACCCCGTTGCGCCACTGCGGCGGCCAGCCCTGGCGCCGGAAGAGAGCCTCGAAGGCGGCGGCGGGATCGGCGGGGCCGGGGACGACGGCCGACCGGTAGAAGAGGACCGGCAGGTCGGGATTGTTCGGCACCCAGTCGTTGCGGGCCAGCACGAACGCCTCGGGGGTGGGCGCGCCTTCGCGGGCGGTGGCGGTGTTCATTCGACCGAGTTCCATCGCACCCAGGATGACGGCAAACGTGCGTCTCGTCAGGGTCATCCTGAGCGTCCGATCTCGTGACGCCAGTTGTGGTTCTCCTCGAAGCCGAGCATCTCGCGGATCTTCCGGTTCGACAGCGGCGCCTCGTCGCCGTGGAGCTCACGGGTGAGCGTGGTGTCCGGGCACCATCTCTTCAGGAACTCGCCGGTCGGACCGTCGGCGGTGATGGTGTCGTTGACGGCGTTGAAGACCTGGTAGCCGAGCCCGTCCTTCTCGAGGCAGAGATGGACGATCTGCGCCAGGTCGCGCGCATCGATGTAGCTCCAGGCGTTGCGCTTGCGCGAGGCGGGATCGGCGACGAAACCGGGAAAGCGGCTGTACTCGTGCGGCTCGATGACGTTGCCGATCCGCAAGGCGTAGATGTCGGCGCCGAAGCGCATGGCGAAGGCGCGGGCGGTCTTCTCGTTGACGACCTTGGACAGGCCGTAGCTGTCCATCGGGTCGGTGTCGTAGTCTTCCTCGAGCGGGAAATGGTGGAAGTCCTTGTCGCCTTCGGCGAAGCAGACGCCGTAGGTGGTTTCGCTGGACGCGACGACCACCTTGCGGATGCCGAGCTTCATCGCCGCCTCGAGCACGTTGTAGGTGCCCATGACGTTTACGCGGTAGGTCTCGTTGTCGGGACGGAGGAGGATGGCGGGCACGGCGGCGAAGTGGACCACGGCGTCGACGGGGCCGGGGACGCGGCCGGCCTCGTAGCCGCCGTGGCCGTGATGCGAGGTCATCGCGTTGAACACCTGCCCTTCGTCGGTGATGTCGCCGGACAGGTTGAAGACGCGCGGGTCGTCGAGCGGACGGAGGTCGAGATTGGTGATCCGGTAGCCGCGGTCGGCGAGCCAGGGAAGGACGTGGCGACCGGCCTTGCCGGTGCCGCCGGTGAAGAGGATGCGCTTCATGAGGTCTCCGCTTGGCTGACGATGGCGCGGTTGGCAGACGCTTATCGTGCTTACGAATATGCTTCGGAATCAACTGTTTGCGTGAAGCCTGAGACACGCATCAACGCTCATGTAGACGCATTTCCTGAGTCTGCACACCCAATCGGACCCATGGGTCGGTTTCGCATCTCGCGATCAACGTCGACCTGGGTTAAAGCCCCTCCGACGTAGCAGGACGCGAGGTCCGCCGAATCGGCTCTCATCGGTCGGGGACCGGGTCTTGCTTGGGGTGACCTGAGGACCTTCGGTTGCCGCCGATGATCTCGACCTCGCCGACGTTTGCATTGGCCCCGCGCGTTTCGAGCCGCGAGACCGAAAGCGCGTCCCGCTCGGCCCGAGGTCATCAAACCTCGTCACGGCCCCCAGTCGGATCTGCTTCTGCCCGTAGAAGTCCGAGGGGGCGATGCTGACACCGGGCGCCGCCCGGGACGCGGGCGTCATCGTGGCCCGGTCGTGGCCGGAAGCTTCGCCGCATGCTCGATGCCGTGCTGCGCGACGGACGCTGGATGGGCGGCTGGATCTACTCGGATCGGGCCGCGGGCGGCCTGCCTCCGGGCTACGAGGGCGAGCGGATGAGGGCTCTGGAGCGGGAACCTGCGCGAGCCACGGCAGGGGAACCAGATCGTGAGGCGTCGGCTTACTCTGCGATGGCGGAGCTCGACCGCCGACTCTGTCCGCTCGACCGGGTCAACCGCCAGTCACCTCGTTGAGCCGAAGCCGCATCTCCCGTCCGACGATCGACGTGATGGCGACAGCCATTACCACCCCGATCGGCCAAATCGGACAGGCGTGGACTGCGTCGGTCAGGACGCCAGGCGGTAGGCCGTCGCGATCAACCCTGAGCCGCGCAGGATCGCGGCGTTGCGCAAGCGCAGCAGGTTGTCGAGACCCAGGCATCGTCCTGCTTCGAACGCCGCGAACAGGCCGTGGCTGAAAATGATCGCGACATAGGTCCATGGCCACTCCGTCGGATCGTCGTAGAGCCCGATCCAGAGTTGGATGGTAAACAGGGCGGCGAGCAAGCCACTCAACCGTACCGCAAACCCGAGTGTCAGCGTCACGGTGAAGAAGATTTCCAGCAGATAGACCGGCGTCTGCAGCAGCGCGATATTCGGGACCAAGACGTCGCGAACCAAGGCTCCAAGAACCGGCACGGCGCTGTACTTGCCTTCCTGCGTCAGCCAGTAGGTGAACCCCGCAGAGACCGGCAACGGCAGCTTCCAGATGGTGCCCTGGAACCACATCCCTCCCGCGATGAACCGCATCGCGAACACCGCGACATTTCGCCCGGTCCGCTGGGTTGGGTCCTTCCGCCAGTTCTGCCAGGCGACGAACAGACCGGCGAGGAGCACGAGCACATAGAACAGGACCGAGAGATACTTCGCGGGTCCGAAACGGTCATAGTCGCCGGTATTGCCGACGAGGAACCGGAGCGCATCGCCGATCGGCGTGGTCATGGGCGCATCTTTCTGCTTGCCGTCCCCGGCTCACGCGGTGGGACGACTTCGATCGAGGCGGCTGATGCCGCTTGGGCGGCGCTATTCACCCAAACCATGCGCCGCCGTCCAATACCTTCTCTAGATCATCTCGATAATCACGGCGTGCCGATTACCACCATCAGGGATTCGTCGGCGAAGCGGAGGGGCATGGAACCGATGCCGTTCCGGGGCGCGGTGCCGGACGTTTGTCAGCCATGGCCGAGGCCGTCCGCAGACCCGAAGGCCAATGGCTGCAAGCGGATGGACGAGGAGGGTTCGCATCGGGCACGGTGGAGCGGTTTCGCGCGCGCCGCCAGCACGCCCTGTCGCGGGCTTCCGCAACGCCGCCGACCGGACGGTTCCGATCCGAGAGCCTGCCGACGATCGTGGATCGAGGTTGTCGAGGCATGCCCGTCCTCACGCTCAGTGCGAGGGCTTCGCGAGCCCGACATCGATGGTCGCGTCAGATGGCAACGGCGTGGTCCCGCCGGCCGAAAAGGTCGGGAAGCGGCTCAGCTGCTTGGGGCTGTAGAAGACGATCTCCATGTCTTGTCCGAGCAGGACGGTGGCATCGACCGGGACCGCGATCGGCCGCGCGCCGAAGCCGAGAAAGCCGCCGTACTCGACAACAACCTCGATCATTCCGCTCGCGTTGCGCACCACCGCGCTGACGACGCCGAGAACGCGCTGGCTGGCGACGGGCTGCAGCACCTCCCGGCGCAGCAGGTCGCCCACCCGCACGGGCTGCGGGAAGCGCATGGCGGCCGAACGGGCGAGGCTCATGCCGGGCGGTGGCGGCATGCCGCCGGGCAGCGGACTCTGCGCCGGCGACGCGTCGGCGCCTACCAGCATCGCGGCGGCGACCGCGATCCCGGTTCTCCGCGCTGAAGCCCTCGTCCGCACTACAGCCCCGCGAACCAGGGGAAACCCTGGCGTTCCCAGTAACCGCCGGGATAGGTGTTGGTCACCTCGATCGCGGTGATCCATTTCGGGTTCTTGTAGCCGAGCTTGGTCGCCATGCGCAGCCGAAGCGGATAGCCGAACGGGTCGGCGATGGTCTCGTCCGCGTAGCGGACCGCGAGGATGGTCTGCGGATGCAGCGCGGTCGCCATGTCGATGCTGCTCGGGTAGTCATCGGCGGTGCGGAAGGCGACGTACTTCGCCTTCAGGTCGGCGCCGACCCGCCGGAGGAAGGTGCCGAGCCGCACCCCCGACCACTGGCCGATGTAGCTCCAGCCTTCGACGCAGACATGCTTGATGATCATCGTGGTCTGCGGCAACGCGTCGATCTCGCCGACCGTCCAGGGAGTGCGGTCGGCGATCAGGCCCGAGAGTTCGAGGCGCCACGTCGCGCCGTCCACCGGCCGGACCTTGATGACGTCGTAATAGGCGTTGAACTTCGGCGGCTTCAGCACAAGCGACGCCGGATAGGTCGGCGCCAGCTGGCTCGGGTCGAACAGCCAGGCCTGCACGTCATCGTTGAAGCGCGAGACGGCAAGCAGCGCCGACTGCACCGCCTCGGGGCGGCGCACGTCGCAGCCGGTCAGCATCGCGAGCGCGCCGAGCGACAGGCCGCCGCGCACCAGGCCGCGCCGTTCGAGACCGCGGATCAGCGACCGATGGTCGTCGAGAACAGCGTCGTCGATAGGCTCGTCGGGGCGGAACGGCGATCTCACGGCGCCCTCGATCGGTCGAGACGCGGGCCGCCCGCGAGCATCGCCCAGAGCGTGCGCGGCACCAGCAGCGACAGCAGCACGTGGACCAGCAGGAAGCCGACGATCACCGACATGCCGATGAAGTGGATGATGCGCGCCGACTGAAAGCCGCCGAGCAGCGAGACGAGCGGCGACAACTGCACCGGCTTCCAGATCGCGAGTCCGGTCACCACCTGCGAGACACCGGCCGCGATCACAATGAAGTACAGCAGCTTCTGCACCGCGTTGTAGGTGGTCAGGTCCTCGTGCTCGATCCGCAGCTGCAGCGTGTCGCGCACCGTCCGGACAAGGTCGCGGGGGCGGATCGGCAGCAGGCGCTCGCGGAACCGGCCGGTGGCGCCGCCGTAGGCGAGGTAGACGAGCCCGTTCAGCGCCACCAGCCACATCCCCGCGAAATGATAGTTCAGGCTCGGCGCCGCCCATTCGCCGAGCCGGAGCCAGCCGGGAAACAGGAAACCGCGGATGATCGCGTCGTCGTTGTAAATCCCCCAACCCGACGTGATCATCACGATCATCGCGAACGCGTTGAGCCAGTGCATGACGCGGATCGGCAGCGGATGGAGCCGGCGGACCGGCCGGTGGGTCGTGGTGCGCATCGCCGCGCTCATGGCGTCACGCGGGCGCGCGACGCCCGCCCGATCAGGACGGTGGATGAAGGGTTCGAACAGGCTGGCAGCATCAAGTCGCTCCGTTCCGCTGTGTGCTTTCCCGCAAGCGACCGGGCCATCGTTGGCGAGACGCTCACCAATCGCATCGAGACCCGATCCGTCATCAGGTTCGCGGCAAAGCTGCCGTGCGTTACTGCCGTCATGTGACAACCAAGGCGGCGCCGGCCGCGCCGATCATGCGCTTGCGCTGCCGTTCCAGCCACGATGCGACCTCGGGTTGCGCGACGCCGAGCGCGCCCAGCACCTCGGCCGCCAGGTGGAGATCGTGCGCGTCCTTCCCGATGACCGCACGCACGCCGAGCGCGTGGAAGCGTGCGGCCTCGGTCCCGGTCGTGGCCACGACGTAGCACAGCAGTTCGGGGTAGCGCTGGCGGATGATCGGCGACAGATCCTTGACCGTCTCATACGAGGCGGCGGTCAGCACGCTGACCCGCCGCCCATACATCGCGACCGGCTCCCAGAGTCGTGGATCGGCCATGTTGCCGAACACGGCGCTGTAGCCGTCCGCCACCGCCTGGCTCAGTCGACGCTGATCCCGCTCGACGGCGCTGTAGCTGATGTCGAAGGCATGCAGCGCGTCGGCGAGCGTCCGCCCGACACGGCCCATGCCGATGATCATCACCGGCGGTTGCAGCTCACGCATCTGCACTTCCCAATCGCGTATCCGGCCGGCACGACGGCGGAGCCGGCCGGCAAGCAACCGCCCGAAGTTTGCCAGGCTCGGCGTCAGGGCGAGGCTGAGCGCGACGGCAGCGGCCGCGATCGAAATCCAGGCCGGCCCGATCAGCAGCCGCATCGCCGGCAGGCTGAACACCCCGAAGGCGAATTCCGAACCCTGCGACAACAGGAAGCCGAGCTGCAACGAGCCCGGCACCGACCAGCGGAACACCAGGCTCGCCGCGGCATTCGAGACGATCTTGGCCGCTACCAACACCGCCGCCATCGCGATGACCAGTGGCCACTCCCGCGCCAGCACGCCGATGTCGAGCGACATTCCGACCGAAATGAAGAAGAAGCCGAGCAGCAGGCCGCGAAAGGGATTGATCTCCGACTGCACCACGGCGCGATAGGGCGTCTCGGCGACCGTCACGCCGCCGAGAAAGGCGCCGAGCGTCAGCGACAGGCCGATATGTCCCGTCGCCCAGCCGGCGGCGAGTGCGATCAGCAGCGCGGTCGCGGTGAACACTTCTTCCTGCCGCTGGCGGGCGATCACGGCGAACAGCGGACGGACGACGAAGCGCGCGAGAGCGACGGCGACGACGAAGGAGAGGCCGGCCTTGAGCAGCGCCAGACCTGCGAGCGGCAGCAGCCCGCCCAAGCCGCCTGCGCCCGAACCGCCTGCGCCCGAACCGCCTGAGCCCGTGCCCAGCGCACCGGCGACGATCAGCAGGAAGATCGCGGCCACGTCCTGGAAGATCAGGATCGCGGTCGCGGTCAGGCCCACGGGGCAGTTCTGCTGGTGACGCTCGGCGATGACCGGTGCCACCACCGCGGTCGAGCTCAACGCCAGCACCGCGCCGAGCAGGTAGGCCGGCAACGGCGCGAGGCCACCCGCCCACGCCAGCGAGCCGAGCAGCACGGTGCCGAACAGGACCTGCAACGGCCCAAAGCCGAAGATGTCGCTGGCCTGGAGACGGATACGGGCCAGCGAGAAATGCAGCCCGATGTCGAACAGCAGGAAGACCACGCCGAGGTCGGCCAGCAGGGCGACCGTGCTGCTTTGGGCGACGAGATTGATC
The DNA here is from genome assembly GCA_964249235.1 of uncultured Acetobacteraceae bacterium. Classification (GTDB taxonomy): domain Bacteria; phylum Pseudomonadota; class Alphaproteobacteria; order Acetobacterales; family Acetobacteraceae; genus CAXTPV01. The sequence goes on from CAXUBM010000009.1 coordinate 11,400, forward strand.
CCGGCTGCCTTCAGGCCGAGCCCGAGCAGGAGATAGCCGACGATCGGGCTGAGGCGGCACGCCCGGCTGGCCACCGCCGCGCCGACGCCGAGTGCCAGCAGGATGATCACCGGCAGGAGAGCCGCGAGGATATCCATCATCGCGGCCGACCCACCGCATCGCGTGGACTGCCAGCGCAGCCGGACGCGTGGTTCCGACCCATGTCCGACCGGGCTCCTAGGCCGGGCCGGTGAGCAGCAACGGGATCACGTCCACCGCGTCGCCCTCGAGCGCGACGCGGTGGACGCGAAGGCCGCAGGGCCGCCGAACTCGACAGACGGCATCGTCGGGAAAAAACGGCGAGCGACGTCATTTGCGTGTCCTGCGGGATCGGCGACCGATCCGTCCACCGTAGGACTCTCTTGTTGACCGGTGTTGCCCGCTGCTTTGCGCGTTCTGTCCGGAACGTCCGCGGGGATGTCCGGCGCGCGCCAAAGCCCAAAGCCCCTTGCCCAGGCTCGCACCCGTCCGTCGCCGCTCGTCACGCTCGCAACATCCAGCACGATCGCGGTCACGTGCCGACGCGCGTGACCGGAGCGAACAGCACGTTCCACGTCACGGCCGCCACCCGATCGCCGTCGAGGTCGAAGCGGAATGCGTCGAGCCTCTGGTCTCCGCAGAGCCTCCGGTGGGTAGGGTCGCAGGCCTCGACGTGCGACGCGTCCTGCACCGTCGACATGTCGAGAGAGTCGGACATCTCTGCCTTTCAGGAGCGGCCCTGACGACGCCAAATCGCAAAACACCCGACAAGGTCAGGCGGGCCGTTCCTATCGATGGCGAACCGCACGCCGCGACGCCAATGCCTTCTGCGCATCGTCTCCATAATAACCGGGCCGTCGAAGCGGCATAGACCGGAAATGCCATCCTGCGGCGGCCACGCAACGATGCCGCCGCGACATCGAAGCGATGCCTTCGTGGCGCGCGTCCACGCGCACTAGGAACCATCCCCAGAGCCGCTCGCCGAGCCAAGGAGATGCAACCGGCATGGATGTCAGCGCGGAATGGCTCGAGGCGGACGGGCAGGGAGGGTTCGCGTCCGGCACCGTCGGCCTGCTGCGCACGCGTCGCTACCATGCCCTGCTGCTGGCTTCGGCGACACCGCCGACCGGGCGCTTCGTGCTCGTCAACGGCATCGAGGCCTGGGCCGTCACGCCGGCCGGGCGCACCGCGCTGACCGCCCAGGCCTACGCCGACGGGACCGTCTTTCCCGACGGCCGAGCGCATCTGCGCGATTTCCAGGCGATGCCGTTCCCGTCCTGGTCCTTTGCACTGCCGGACGGCACCGCGATCACCTTCGCCCTGTTCTGCGCCCGCGACGACGCCGAGACGGTGCTGCGTTGGACCGCAGACCGACCGATCGACCTCCTCGCTCGACCGCTGTTCTCCGGCCGCGACTACCACGCGCTCCATCACCAGAACGACGTCTTCGCCTTCGGCTCCGTCGCGACCGCGACGGGTCGCACCTGGCATCCGTATCGCGGCCTGCCGCCGATCTCGGCGCGCGGCGATTTCGGCTGGACCGAGGAGCCCGTCTGGTATCGCGGCTTCTCCTACGCCCAGGAGCGGGAGCGCGGGCTCGACGACGGCGAGGATCTCGCGAGCCCTGGCCTGTTCACATGGAAGGCCGTGCGCCAGGCCACACTTGCCTTGCGTGCCGGGCCGCCCGGCTCCCGCCCGCTCGACTCGCTCGAAGCGGCCGAGCGTGCGCGTCGGAACCGCCGCTTCGCGCGCGATGTCGCCGCCGATGCCTATCTGGCCGCCCGCGGCAAGGGACAGACGCTGCTCGCCGGATTTCCCTGGTTCACCGACTGGGGGCGCGACACGTTCGTCTCGATCCGCGGCCTGCTCATCGCCCGCGGCCGCTTGCGCGAGGCGGCCGACGTGCTGCTCGCCTGGAGCGGCCATGTCAGCGAGGGCATGCTCCCCAACCGCTTCCCCGACGCCGGCGAGCAACCCGAATACAACGCGGTCGACGCCTCGCTCTGGTTCGCCATCGCGGTCCACGAGCTCCTTGCCGCCAACGGTGCCGAGGAGACGCAGGCGGCACGGCTGCGCGAGGCCGTGGTCGCGGTGCTCGACGGCTACGCCGCCGGTACCCGCTACGGGATCGCGCTCGACGAGGGCGACGGCCTGCTCCGCGCCGGTGCGCCGGGCGTGCAGCTGACGTGGATGGACGCGCGGATCGGCGAGCACGTCGTCACCCCGCGCGCCGGCAAGCCGGTCGAGGTGCAGGCGCTGTGGATCAACGCGCTCCAGGTGGCCGCCGCGTGGCCGGGCGGCGAACGCTGGCGCGCGCTCGCCGACCGCGCCCGGGCGAGCTTCCTCGCCGCCTTTCCCGACCCCGCCACCGGCGGGCTGATCGACGTGCTGGACGCCGCGGACGTGCCGGGCGGCAGGGACCGGCGGGTTCGGCCGAACCAGGTGCTCGCCGCCGGCGGCCTGCCCTTCGAGGTGGTCACACCCGAGCTGCGTGCAGCGATCGTCGCACTCGCCGAGCGCGAGCTGCTGACGCCGCTCGGCCTGCGTACGCTCAGCCCGTCCGATCCGGACTACCGTCCGCGTTACGCAGGCGGCCCCGCCGAACGCGACGGCGCCTACCACCAGGGCACCGCCTGGCCCTGGCTGCTCGGCCCGTTCGTGGCGGCGTGGCTGGCCGTCCGTGCGGGCCGGCCCGAGGCACTCGCCGCAGCCCGTGCCGAAGGGCGCGCGCGCTTCCTCGCCCCGTTGCGCGAGCATCTTCACGCCGCCGGCCTCGGCCATGTCTCGGAGGTGGCCGACGGAGATCCGCCCCACCACCCGGGCGGCTGTCCCTTCCAGGCCTGGTCGCTGGGCGAGCTGATCCGCATCGAGGCCATGCTCGGCGACGAGGTGCCACCGCCCGGAGCGCCGGCATGAGCCCAGACCCGATCTTCGCCACCACCGAGGGCCAGCGGCTGCTCGCCGCGCGCGACGGCGCGCCCTGGCGCCGCTGGGGCCCCTACCTCAGCGAACGCCAGTGGGGCACGGTGCGCGAAGACTACAGCGCCGGCGGCACCGCGTGGGACTATCTCCCGCACGATCACGCGCGAAGCCGCGCCTATCGCTGGGGCGAGGACGGTCTGGCCGGCTTCGCCGACGATCGGCTGTGCTGGTGCCTCTCGCTCGCCCTCTGGAACGGCAACGATCCGATCCTCAAGGAGCGGCTGTTCGGCTTGACCAACAGCGAGGGCAATCACGGCGAGGACGTCAAGGAGCTCTACTACTTCCTCGACGGTGTCCCGAGCCACGCCTACATGCGGATGCTCTACAAATACCCGCACGCCGCCTTCCCCTATGAGAGGCTGGTTCGGGAGAACCGCGCCCGCTCGACCGCGCAACGCGAGTTCGAACTGGTCGACACGGGAATCTTCGACCAGAGCCGCTACTTCGACGTCGTCGTCGAATGGGCCAAGGCTTCGCCCGACGACCTGCTGCTGTCGGTGACGGTCCACAATCGCGGGCCGGACGCGGCCACGCTGCACGTCCTGCCGCAGCTCTGGGCGCGCAACGACTGGTCCTGGGGATCGGACGGAGCGGATGCCCCGCGCCCGGTGCTGCGCGTGCGCGACGGCGCGGTGATCGCCGCGCATCACGCCCACGACATGCGCATCTTCGAGGTCGAGGGCGGCGCGGCATGGCTGCTCTGCGAGAACGAGACCAACTACGGGCGGCTGTTCGGCCTGCCCGGAACCGGCTCGGCGAAGGACGGCATCAACGACGCCGTCGTCGGTGGCCGGCGCGATGGTCTTCGCGACGACGGCGTCGGCACCAAGTGCGCCGCGCATCACGTGCTGGAGGTGCCCGCGCAGGGCTCCGCGATCCTGCGCGCCCGCTTCCGCCCGTTCGACGCGCCGCCCGGCTTCGCCTCGTTCGACGGCGTGCTCGCGTCGCGACGGGCCGAGGCCGACGCGTTCTACGACGCGCTGCAGGCCGGCATGACCAACCCGGACGCCAGGCTCGTGCAGCGCCAGGCCTTCGCCGGCCTCCTCTGGTCCAAGCAGGTCTATCTCTATGATGTCCGGCGCTGGCTGGGAGGCGATCCGGGGCAGCCGCCGCCACCGCGCCAGGGCGAGGGCCGCAACGCCGCATGGCGCCATCTCGACGCGGCCGATGTGCTCTCGATGCCCGACACCTGGGAGTATCCATGGTTCGCCGCCTGGGATCTGGCGTTCCACTGCCTTGCCTTCACGCCGATCGACCCGGATTTCGCCAAGCAGCAGCTCATGCTGCTGACCGGCGACCGCTACGCGCACCCGAACGGGCAGCTTCCCGCCTATGAATGGGCGTTCGGTGACGTCAACCCGCCGGTGCAGGCCTGGGCAGCGCTGCGCATCTTCCAGATGGACCGGACGATGAGCGGCCAGGCCGACCGCGCCTTCCTGGAGCGCTGCTTCCACCGGCTGGCGATCAACTTCACCTGGTGGGTCAACCGCAAGGACGCCGACGGCCGCAACGTCTTCGGCGGCGGGTTCCTGGGTCTCGACAACATCTCTGTCGTCGATCGGTCGGCGGCGCTGCCCGGTGGCAGCGTGATCGATCAATCCGACGGCACCGCCTGGATGGCGATGTTCTCGCTCAACCTGATGCGAATTGCGCTCGAGCTCGCCGCGACCGACCCGGTCTACGAAGGGATGGCGCTGAAGTTCTTCGAGCATTTCCTGCTCATTGCCGAGGCGATGACGACCACCGGCGGCGTCGGCCTGTGGAACGACGAGGATGCATTCTTCTACGACGTGCTTCGACTGCCGGGCCATGGCGGCATCCCGCTCAGGCTGCAGACGATCGTGGGCCTGATCCCGCTTTTCGCCGTCGAGGTGATCGACGGCGCCGCGATCGACCGGCTCCCCGAGTTCCGCGCCGGGCTGTTGGCGGTGCTCAAACGACGCCCGGAACTGGCGGCATTGATCTCGCGCTGGACGGTGCCGGGCTCGGCCGACCGCCGCCTGCTGTCGCTGCTGCGCGGCCACCGGATGAAACGCCTGCTCGCGCGCATGCTCGATCCTGACGAATTCCTGTCCGAGTTCGGCGTTCGCGCCCTTTCCCAGCGCCACCGCGACCACCCGTTCGAACTCGACATCAACGGCATGCGCCTGACCGTCGGCTATGAGCCGGGCGAGGGTCTGTCCACGGCCTTCGGGGGCAATTCCAACTGGCGGGGTCCGATCTGGATGCCGGTCAACTTCCTGCTCATCGACAGCCTCCTCGAACTGCAGCGCTACTATGGAGACGATTTCCTGATCGACTATCCGACCGGTTCCGGCGAGCGTCTGACGCTGGGTGCGATCGCCGACCGCCTCGCCGACCGTCTCGGTCGACTCTTCCTGCGTGACGCGCAGGGCCGCCGGCCGGTCTTGGGTGATTGCGCGCTGCTGCAGTCCGATCCGCACTTCCGCGATCACCTCCTGTTTCACGAATACTTCCACGGCGACGACGGCACGGGTCTCGGCGCCTCGCACCAGACCGGCTGGACCGCCTGCATCGCGCTTCTGCTCTGCGGGCCGAGCGGCGTGTGGCAGCGTATCTGCCGCGACTGCGACTAGGCCCTGATCGCCGCGCAGGTCGTGGGCGCCCGGATCGGCATCGCCGCAGCAGCCCTGATCGCCGGCGCCGCGCTGCGCCGGCCGCCGGTGTTGGGGATCGTCACCCGACCGGGCGCCGACGCGTGCTCCCCGCGTTGGCCGGCGAGTTCACGACGGCCTTCTTGCTGATGAGCACCGTGCTTGCCGTCGGCGGCATCCCGACGCTCGCGCCGTTGGCTGGCGTCTTCGCCGCCTCCCTCGTCTTCCTCTTCATTTGCGTCGAGGCGCCTCTCTCCGGTTCCGCATCAACCCGGCACGCAGTCTTGCCTCGGCCCTTCCGGCGGGCGTCCGGAGTGCCTTTTGGCCACGAGCCCGGGGGCAGGCTCCCATGCGCGGATCGGGAGCCGAACGTCCCGGCCCGGGAGCTCGCCGCGAGACGGCCGCTGGGACCTTCTCTGGCCGTTTGCAACGATGCCCGGGTATATCGAGCCATGCAGCTGAACGACATCCGCTACTTCATCGCGCTGAGCGAGACGCTGAACTTCACCAGGGCGGCCGAGACGTGCAACGTCAGCCAGCCCGCGCTGACGCGTGCCATCCACAAGATGGAGGAGGAGCTCGGCGGGCTGCTCTTCTCGCGCGAGCGCAACAACACCCACCTGACCGCCCTCGGCCGGCTGATCGAGCCGCACCTGCACGAGATCGTCTCGCGCACCGGGCATGTCGAGAAGCTCGCCACCCGCTTCATCAGGCTTGAGCATGCCGCCATCTCGGTGGGCGTGATGTGCACGATCGGGCCGATGCTTTTCGCAAGCTTCCTCGGCCGTTTCCGTGCCGATCACCCCGGCGTGGAACTGACTCTGCTGGAGGGCGTGCCCGACCAGTTGTGCGCGATGCTTCTCGAAGGCGCGATCGACCTCGCCATCATGGCCGATCCTCGCGGCTTCGCTCCCGAACTGCGCGCCGTCCCGATCTACGACGAACGCTTCGTCGTCGCCTGCTCCGCCGGGCACCGTTTCGCCCGCGAGGACAGCGTGCCGCTCGCCTCCCTCGATGGCGAGTCCTACCTCCTGCGGATCAACTGCGAATGTCGTGACGTTCTCAACGAGATTTGTAGGAGCCAGAACGTCCGGCTGATCCATTCCTACCGAAGCGAGCGGGAGGATTGGATCCTGACGATGGTCGCGGCCGGGCTAGGCATATGCTTCCTGCCGGAATACTCCGCGACTGTCCCGGGCGTGATCGGCTGCCCGGTGGTCCTTCCCGGCGTGAGTCGCGAGGTGTGTCTCGTGACGGTTGTCGGCCGGCGACATGCGCCGCCGGTCGCCGCCTTCGCCCATGCGGTCCAGCGCTACAGCTGGGCGACCGGTCAAGACATCTGAACGCGAACCGGCCGGCGCTGGGACCAGCGACGATGTCGGCGATGTCGGCGTTGACCGGAACGATGACCAAAGAATGGGTCCAACTGGTCGCGAAATGGGGGTCGGAGTCGCACCGCAAGCGTTCCCTCATGTGCGCGCCTAGACGTCGAGATTGGCGACCTTGAGCGCGTTGCCGACGATGAAGTCGCGGCGGGGCTCGACGACGTCACCCATCAATGTCGAGAAGACCTGGGCGGCGTCCTCGAGGTCGCCGACGCGGACCTGCAGCAGGGTGCGCGTGGCGGGATCGAGCGTGGTGCCCCAGAGTTCCTCGGCGTTCATCTCGCCCAGCCCCTTGAAGCGCGCGATCGACAGGCCCTTGCGGCCCTGGGCGAGGATGCGCTCGAAGGCGGCGGCAGGCCCGGCGATCGCGGTCTCGTGTCCGTCGAGGACCAGGCGGGCGGGCTCGGCGAAGTCGCGCGCCAGCACCGTGGCCCGCTCGGCGAGCCAGCGCGCGTCGGCCGAGCGCAGCGAGGGCGGATCGAGATGGTAGCGCTCGGAGACGCCGCGCACGGTGCGGCCGAAACGAAGGCCGCCGGCGTCGGAGACCACCGTCCAGTTTCGCTCGGACTCGGCGCTGATCGCGTTCAGCCGGCGCTGCGCGTCGGCGTTGCTCGCCGCCGGATTTGAGCCCTGCACGTCGAGCGCGCCGGCGATGGCGACCTGCTCGAGGAGCGACAACGGTGCGGCGGCCGACAGGCGGCGCAGCGAGGCGGTCGCGTCGCGCAGCCACTCCACCTCGGCGCGCAGCTCGTCACCGGCCAGCGCGCGGCCGTTGGCGAACACCAGGCGGGCGCCGCCGAGCGCCTTTTCGAGCAGATAGGCTTCGAGCTGGCCGTCGTTCTTGAGGTAGCGGACGTCGTTGCCGCGCTTGGCACGGTAGAGGGGCGGCTGGGCGATGTAGAGATGGCCGGCGGCGATCAGTTCCGGCATCTGGCGGAAGAAGAAGGTCAGCAGCAGCGTGCGGATGTGCGAGCCGTCGACGTCGGCATCGGTCATCAGCACGATGCGGCCGTAGCGGAGCTTGCCGATGTCGAAGCCGCCCTGCTCGGGCTCGCCGCGGCCGATGCCGGTGCCCAGCGCCGTGATCAGCGTGCCGATTTCGGCCGAGCCGAGCATGCGGTCGAAGCGGGCGCGCTCGACGTTGAGGATCTTGCCTTTCAGCGGCAGGATCGCCTGGAACTTGCGGTCGCGGCCCTGCTTGGCGGTGCCGCCGGCGCTGTCGCCTTCGACGATGAAGATCTCGGCGCGGTCGGGGTCGCGCTCCTGGCAGTCGGCGAGCTTGCCGGGCAGGGAGGAGACGTCGAGCACGCCCTTGCGCCGCGTCAGTTCGCGGGCGCGCCGCGCCGCCTCGCGGGCGGCGGCGGCGTCCATGACCTTGGCGATGACGAGGCGGGCTTCCTTGGGGTGGGTTTCGAACCAGTGGCTGATCGCGTCCGCGGCGGCGGCCTGCACGAGCGGCTGCACCTCGGAGCTGACGAGCTTGTCCTTGGTCTGACTGGAGAATTTCGGGTCGGGAACCTTGACCGACAGCACCGCGGTCATGCCTTCGCGCATGTCGTCGCCGGTGAGGCCGACGCTGTCCTTCTTGCTGGCGGCGTCGGCGTATTTGGCGACCACGCGGGTGAGCGCCTGGCGGAAGCCGGCGAGGTGGGTGCCGCCGTCGCGCTGCGGGATGTTGTTGGTGAAGCACAACATCGTCTCGTGATAGGTGTCGTTCCAGGTCAGCGCGAACTCGACCCTGATGCCGGCGTGGACGGCCTCGCCCTTCGACTCGATGGGATCGACGAGGACGCCGGTCTTGCCGCGGTCGAGATATTCGACGAAGGCGCGCAGGCCTCCCTCGTAGAAGAAGTCGTGCTGGACGAGGGGCACGTGGCGCTCGTCACGCAGGGAAATGCGCAGTCCCGAATTTAGGAAAGCGAGCTCGCGCAGCCGGCGCTCGAGAATGGCGAGGTCGAACTCGACGCGGGTGAAGGTGCCGGTGGACGGCTTGAAGCTGACCTCGGTGCCGTTGACGTGCGCGCCGGCGAGCCCGACCACCGACAAGGGGGCGACGGTCTCGCCGCCCTCGAAGCGGATGAAATGCTCGAGCCCGTCGCGCCAGATGCGCACGTCCATCCATTCGGACAGCGCGTTGACGACGGCGGCGCCGACGCCGTGCAGGCCGCCGGAGACCTTGTAGGAATTCTGGTTGAACTTGCCGCCCGCATGCAGGCGGGTCAGCACGACCTCGGCCGCCGAGACGCCCTCCTCGGCGTGCAGGCCGGTGGGGATGCCGCGGCCGTCGTCGCGGACGGTGACCGAACCGTCGCCGTTGAGAACCACGTCGCACGTCGTGGCGAAGCCGGCCTGCGCCTCGTCGATGGCATTGTCGATGATCTCGAAGGCCATGTGGTGCAGGCCGGAGCCGTCATCGGTGTCGCCGATATACATGCCCGGACGCTTGCGCACGGCATCGAGGCCGCGCAGCACGGAGATTGAGTCGGCGTCGTAGGTGCCGGTCGGCTCCTCGGGAAGCGAGGGCATGGGCTGCGAGTCGTCGTTGTCGGACATACCGAGGAGGGGCTCCGGGAGCGGTGGTGTCGGTCCTGGCGAACCGGCGGACGGAAACGATCCGTGACGGGCGTAATATAGGGTTTTGCGGCCGGTTGGGCCAGCTACGAGGTGCTGCGGACGGTGTCGCCGCCGACCCGCCAGAACACAGCCTCGCGAGCCAGCGGGGCGAAGGGAAAGGGGTCGGTTCCGGTCAGCAGGATCTGCGACCGCAGCGCGACCAGATGCTCGAAGAGGCGCGTCCTGCGGCACTCGTCGAGATGCACGAGCGGCTCGTCGAGGAGCAGGATCGGGGGATGGCCGCGATCCCGCTCGATCAGGGCGGCGTGGGAGAGAAACAGTCCGACGAGCAGCGCCTTCTGCTGGCCGGTGCTGGCGAGGTGCGCCGGCAGCCCGGTCTGGCGCTCGACGAGCGAGACGTCGCAGCGATGCGCGCCGACGCTGGTCGCCCCTGCCCTGCCGTCGGCGTCGCGGCTGGCGAGCAGGTCGGCACGGATCTCGTCCTCGACCACGCGGGCCGGCCGGGCGAGGAGCCGTTCGGCGATCGGGCAGATCAGGCTGAGTCGCGCGGCGGGAAAGTTGCCGGCGGCGTCATGCGTTTCCTCCAGACGGCGGCAGAAGGCCAGACGGGCGGCGGTGATCGCGGCCGCGTGCCGCGCAATCGCGTCCTCGGCGGCGTTGAGCCAGGCGGAATCGGCGCGGCGTTCGAGGAGCAGGCGATTGCGGCTGGCGACCGAGGTGTCGTGCGCCGACAGGGCCCGTGCGTGGCCCGGCTGCAGTGCCACGACCAGGCGGTCGAGAAAACGGCGGCGGCCCGAGGCGGCCTCGCCGAACAAGCGCTCCATCTGCGGCGTCAGCCAGACCAGGGAGAAGAGCTCGGCGAGGTCGGACTGCCCGCCGAGCGGTGCGCCATCGAGGCGGAACTGGCGAGGCTTGCCTTCCTCGCCGGTCGGCCGGCCCAACGTGCCGGTGCCGAGCTCGTGCGGCATCCCGCCGGCCGTCAGGCGGGAAGCGACGGCCCAGCCGACGCTGCCGTGCCGGGCGAGCTGCTCGGGCCGCGCCGCGCGCAAGCCGCGGCCCGGCAGCAGCAGCGAAACCGCCTCGAGCAGGTTGGTCTTGCCGCTACCGTTGGGGCCGGGGAGCACGTCGATGCGGCCGCCGGGAGCGAAGACGAGGGAGGCGTAGTTCCGGAAATCGGTAAGGACGAGACGGTCGAGCCTGGTCAAACCCGCATCGGCATCAGCACGTAGAGAGCCGACGGGTCGGCACTGTCCTGCACGACGGTGGGTGCCGATCCGTCGGAGAAGCGGAACTCGACGCGCTCGCGGATCTGGTCGGTGATGTCGTTGAGGTAGCGGGCCTGAAAGCCGATCTCGAGCGGTGCGGCGTCGTAGGAGGCGCGGCCCTCGTCGAGCTCCTCGACGGCGGTGCCCTGGTCGGGGCTGGCGGCGGACAGGACGAGGAGGTTCTGGCTGAGGCTGAGCTTGACGGGACGGGAGCGCTCCTGGCTGATCGCGGCGACGCGCGCGACGGCGTCGGAAAAGTCCTTGCGCCCGACGTGCAGGACCTTGTCGTTGTCCTGCGGGATGACCCGCTCGTATTCGGGGAAGGTGCCGTCGATCAGCTTGCTGGTGAGGCGGATCGGTCCGATCTCGAACCGTATGCGGGTCTCTGACAGGCCGATGCTGACCGGCGTGGATCCTTCGTCGATGAGCTTGCGGACCTCGGCGACGGTCTTGCGCGGGATGATCACGCCCGACATCTTCGCCGCGCCCTCGGGGATGGGCGCCTCGACGCGCGCCAGGCGGTGGCCGTCGGTCGCGACCGCGCGCAGCTTCTCGCCCGCCACGTGCAGGTAGATGCCGTTGAGATAGTAGCGTGTCTCCTCGGTGGAGATGGCGAAGCGCGTGCGGTCGATCAGGTCGCGCAGCGTGTCGGCGCCGAGCGCGAACTGGTGCGGGAGCTTGCCCGCGGTCATGTTGGGGAAGTCCTCGACGGCGAGCACGTTCAGCCTGGGGGCGTACCGGCCGGCGCGCAACGCCAGCGCGGCGTCGCCGCCCGGGTGGGCGAGCTCGCCCACGGCGCCATCGGGCAGGCGGCGGACGATCTCGTAGAGCGTGGCGGCGGGGGCGGTGGTGCGGCCGTCGCGCGCGGTGCTGGCCTCGACTTCCTCCTCGACGGCGATCTCCATATCGGTCGCGGTGAGTCGCATGCGGCCCTCGCGCACCTCGATGAGGACGTTGGCGAGGATGGGGATGGTGTTGCGCTTCTCGGCCACGCTCTGGATGTGGGCCAGCGCCTTGAGCAGGCTGGCGCGGTCGGCCTTGAACTTCATGATCGGTGTGTCTCCGGAGAGGCAGCCTGGACGCGCCCGGCCGGCACCCGGGCCCGGCATCCGGTCACACCGGCGGGCCCGGTCCGGCTCCGTGCGGTCGGTCACTGTAGCAGGCTGCCCGCCACAAGCAATCCGCACGCGAGCAACACGGCCGCGGTCGAGGTTTCCAGCGTGCGCCGCTGCAGGTCGACGCGCACGTGGAACTCGCTGTCCTGCTCCATCAGCTCGGCGACGCGGCTGACCGCGTGCATGACGGTGGTGTGGTCGCGGTTGCCGAACTTGCGGCCGATCTCGGGCA
>CAXUBM010000010.1:0-14703 GCA_964249235.1 uncultured Acetobacteraceae bacterium
AGAGCCCGAACGATTTAGGATCAATCCGTCCCACTACATCTCGGGACCATACACCCGCCACAAGCCCTTCGCAGCTCAGCGGACGAAGCGCTCGTAAAGCGTCTTGCGAGGTCCGCAGGATGACTACGCATCGACTCAGCGAGCGTCGGTCCGGAGCACCTGCACGATGCCGCTGACAGCCCGACGATCATCGACAGGCGGATCTCTCGCTCCTGCTGACCAACGGGCACGCTGGCCGGAAGCGTCATAATGGACGGGAGGCGCTTGTGACCCCCATCGCTGCCGAGACGACCTGCTGTGAGAAAACATTTGTCTGAGCCACATGCTCGCAACGACGAACAGAGTTTGCCAAAGCCCGCGAGATGTTTTGTTATCTGAGGATGTCAGATAACTCTAGGCTGGTTTGCCGCCTCGCAGTTCTTCTCGGCGGTCTTCTACTCGCGGCCGCTACGCTGCTGCTGTTGCGAGCACGCGATCGACGGGTCGAGCGGCGTGAGGCGAAGAGACTCGCTCGGCTTGCGGACGTCTCATCGCGATTAGTTCGGATGCGGCAACGGGAGGACGTCCTCGCTTCGCTGCTCGCTGCCATTCCCGATTTCGTTGGATCGCGCGAGGTGATCTTTGAGGAACAGTTGGCTGTAACAACATCTGAGAGCAAGCCGCGTCAGCTCCGAGTGCCGCTCGTCAACGACGCCGGTGAGGTGCTCGGCATGGTCTCGCTTGATCTCCTCCGCAGGCCGGATCCCGGCGACATGGCAGCACTGAGGCAGTTGGTAGAGAGTGCGACGGCGGCCCTCGAAACGATTTATCTGCTAAAATCGGCAGAGGCTTCCCGATTGCGGACAGAGACGATACTGTCCTCGATGTCAGACGCCATGCTCGCGCTTGATCGCCAATACTGCCTTACGTTCCTCAACTGCAACGCCGCCACGCTGTTGGGCGGATCCCGCGAAGCGCTGCTCGGACGGCGACTGTTCGATCTGCTGCCGCCGGACGCGGAGCCCGAGTTGCGGGAGGAGTTGCAGCGCTTGGTGGCGACCGACCAAGAAGGAGCCGTACGCCTCCACTGGCCAGCAGCACACGATGAGCGACGGCGCGCCGGCGCCTGGGTTATGGCGCGTGCCTTCCAGCATGCGGACGGTCTGACCCTCTACATGCAGGACATCACGCGCCAAGTCGAGACTGAGGAGCAGCTCCGCCAGACCGCGAAGATGGAAGCCATCGGCCAGCTTACGGGCGGGATCGCGCACGACTTCAACAACCTTCTGACCGTCATGCTCGGCAATCTTGAGACGCTTGAGGAGGTCGTCGCGAGCGACTCGCTGGCGAGCGAATTGGTCAATCTCGCGCAGCGCGCCGGCCGAAGCGCTGCCGGTCTGACTGCTCGGCTTCTCGCCTTCGCCCGGCGACAGCCATTAGCGCCGACCGACATAGACGTCGGTGCTCTCGCTACCCGACTGGGCGCGCTCCTTCGCCGAACACTCGCCGCCGGAATCGACATCCGGATCGATCGGGGACCGAAGCTTTGGTCGGCACGCGCTGACGCCGGACAGCTCGAGAATGCTATTCTCAACCTTGCGATTAACGCGAGGGATTCAATGAACGGAACGGGAACGTTAACCGTCCGGCTCCTGAACCGCGTAATCGAACCGGACGATCTGGCGGGAGAACTCACACCAGGTGATTATGCTGAGATAAGTCTGGTGGACACCGGCTGCGGGATCGAACCGGATATCCTGACGCGTGTCTTTGAGCCGTTCTTTACGACCAAGCCGGCAGGCGCCGGCACCGGGCTCGGTCTCTCGATGGTTTACGGATTTGCCAAGCAGTCAGGCGGCACCGTCGCGCTCGAGAGTGAACCCGGTCGCGGCACAGTCGCACGGCTATTGTTGCCTCGCGGACGAGGACCGGTAGACAGTGATCCGACGTTCCGCGCGCAGGTGGCGCTGCCGCGCGGCCAAGGTCAGCTAATCCTAGTCGTCGAGGACACGGCGCTGGTACGCCGTTTCGTCGTGAACGTATTGCAAGATCTCGGCTATATTGTAACGGCTGTGCGCGACGGGCCGGCTGCCGTGAGGGCACTGGCGACTGGGCCCGCGCCCGATCTCGTAGTTTCTGACGTCGCGTTGCCAGGCGGCCTCGACGGGCAGGACGTCGTTCGCGCGGCTCGTGACAGGTTACCTTCGATACCGATCATCTTCATGTCGGGGAATATGAATCACGACTTGTTGAACAAGGTATTGCTCGATCGTCGGATGTCTTTTATTTCAAAGCCGTTCCGTAGAGCGGACCTAGCTGTCCATGTTCACCGCCAACTCGCGCCGGAGACCCATGTCGGAAAACAACCGAGTTGATTCTCTCGCGCACCGGTGCTGTTAGTAACGTCGCCGATGCTTAACGGGTGCCGTGGAGGTGACTATCATGGGGGACGCAACTGGTCCGGATCTGCTGGCGCCTCCCAGTGTCCTCATCGTCGAGGACGAAGATGACGTCGCGCGGACGATGGAACTGTTTCTGACTAGGTGCGGTATGCGGGTCACTGTCGCGCGTACGGGCGCGGAGGCGCTACAGGCCAAGCGCGAAGTCGACCCGAATGTGGTGCTGGTCGATCTCGCTCTGCCGGATACAAACGGTATCAACCTCATCAGCTGGCTCGTACGCGAGGCCGATTGCGGGATCATCGTTGTGTCCGGCTCGAGTGAGGAGGCGGAACGCGTGGTTGGCATCGAGGTGGGTGCCGACGACTATGTGACGAAGCCGCCTGCGCTACGCGAACTTGCCGCCCGAATCCGGGCCGTTCACCGGCGTGCAGCGTTACGCGCGCCCGCAGCTCTTGACCGCGCGGCGCCACAGGCGGGCGATCAGGACGAAACCCTGCTGGTGGGTGGCATACGTGTTGACTTGCGTCGCCATCAGGCGACGGATGCACTTGGTCGGCCGGTGGCGCTGACTTCCGCGGAGTTTCGAGCGCTGGCTTTGCTGCTGGAAGGCCGGGGCGAGCCGATCTCGCGCGACCGCTTGTGCAAGGCCGCTCTGCAGCGCGAGCTCGGTTTTGAGGATCGCAGCGTGGATCAGCTGATCCTCAATATCCGCAAGAAGCTCGGCGGTGAGGAGGAAGGTCGGCGGGTAATCAGCTCGGTGCGTGGCGCCGGCTACGCCCTGCACGTCTAGAACGCGTCGCCATCGCTCGGTATGGAACGCCGCCTCCGCTTGGTGGCCGTGCTTGGTCATATCTTGCTCGCGGGCGTGCAGGCTCAGGCCGAGGACGCGCCTTCCGGTCTTTGCATGAACGCAGCCGAGGCAGCGGAACGTGCCCATGGCATTCCTTCGGGCCTGCTTCGCGCGGTGGGCGTCGTCGAAAGCGGACGTGCTGCGGGCGGCGGCGTCGCCGCACCATGGCCCTGGGTGCTGGACGTTGATGGCAAGGGCGCGTTCTTCATGACGCGTGCCGCCGCATTGTCCGGCCTCCAAAGCGCTTTGTCTAGCGGGAAAGCCTCCATCGATGTCGGATGTTTTCAGGTAAATCTCGCACAGCACCCGAACGCTTTCCGCTCGCCCGACGAGGCGCTTGATCCCGCTTTGAATGCGAACTACGCGGCCCGCTTCTTGGCATCCTTGCGCCTTTCGAGCCCGGATTGGGAGACAGCCGTCGCACGTTACCATTCCGCCTCCGCAATAGGCATCTCGTACAGCGCCTCTGTCATGACGGCCTGGACCGGCCGCCCCTTCACCGAGCCGGCCGGCCCAACTCCGGATCCGCACGTCATCCACGTGGCGTTTTTTATGCGCCTTCTGCGTCATTCGCGAAGTGCACGAACCGCAGCCGCTTCGGGCCTTCCAGTTGTCATTACACCGGACTGAGGTTCGAACCTCCCGAGCTTCTGTTTCCGCAAGCGTATTCAGCAAAATCGGACGAAGCTTGACTTGCGACGCCAATCCGCAGGAGCGAGACCATCTTCTCGGCTTGGCTCGCACCGAGCGAGGAGCGTTCCCAACACAGGAGAGCAAGATGCCTTTTGTCGCCATGGGGCGCGAACCGGCGAAGGTCCAGAAGGTCGCGCCTTTACCTGCGGTTACGACGCGGTCGCACGTTCTGACATGGATGCCGGGAGAAAGAAAAAGTCGTTGGCTATGTGCAATCCTGTTCAGCCTCGCAGCCGCCTACATGGTTCTGGCTGCCATGTTTGTCGCTGAGCAGGCACGGCACGGCGGTTATAGCTATTGCGGCGACTTCTTTGCTTTGTGGACCTACGGGCGGATCGCCTCGGATCACCCCGTCAGAGTACTCTATGCCTCCGACGCCCTCCACGCGGCTCAGGTTCACCTTGGGATGCCATCCGCGCGACAGTGGCCGTTCCCCTATCCACCGTTCGTCCTGGCGGTCTTGAGGCCCTTGAGTATGCTGCCGCTACCCATTGCGCTGATTGCCTGGGAGGCGACCACCATTGGTCTTTATCTAATCGCAACGTGCGGCGGAAACCGTCACACGCTTGCTTGGATCTTCCTGCTCGTGGCACCGACTACCACGATTGGGATGCTCTCAGGTCAGAGCGGCTTTCTGGCGGCGTCGCTAATGATCGGCGGCCTAAGGCTACTCTCTCGCTGGCCTACCTCCGCCGGGGTTCTGTTCGGGCTGCTCTCCTATAAGCTGCAGCTGGGATTTCTTCTTCCCGTAATGCTTCTGTCCGCCCGGGAGTGGCGGGCGTTGGCGTCGGCAGGAGCAATCGTCGTTGCTCTCGTCGTCTCAAGCAGTTTGGCTTTCGGCCCGGCCATCTGGTCGACCTTTCTGCACTCGCTTCCGGCGTATGAGCGCTGGTTCGACTCGATTTCGCGTGCGTCGCGGGCCTGTCCAACAGTGATGGCAGCGCTCCAATCCTTGGGTGCGCCCAGTGTTGTCGCCAGGCTGGCGCAAGGCGCTGCATTTGTCGGTTCGGTGATCCTAGTGTGGGAGGTATTCCGCTACGGCGTGCAAACATCCCTTCTCCCGATCATACCGGTTTTGACAGTGTTTGGGACGCCTCACGCGTTCGACTATGATCTCCCGATGCTCGCAAGCGCCGTCATCCTTTTTCTGAACGAGCGCTTGCGTCATTCCAAGGCTCTCTTGCCTTCGGAGGTCTTCGTTCTTGTACTGGTAGCGTTCTTTCCGGCAATCATGACGTGGCGACATATTCTTGCCCCGATCGGGCCACCCGTCCTCGCCGCCTTTGTCTTTCTGATCCTCTTTGTGTCAGGGCGGTATATGTGCGGACCAAGGGCGGTCGGGAGTCGTGATCACAGAGGTGACGCGTGACAACTCTCGACAAAACCTGACTCCGGACTCGCTGCCGTCCCTGGCAAAAGAACCCATCGCTTCCGACTATCCCCCGACGGATACCGTACGCGAAGCCGGCGAAAATTCGCCGGAAAGAGATCAACCCGACCATGGAGATCATGATGACTGGCCTGCTCTTCGACCTTCTCAACGGCCTCCGCAAGAACACCCGTGGCGTAACGGCCGTCGAATACGGCATGATCGCAGCGCTGATCGCCGTCGTGATCGTCGGCGCTGTCACGACCCTGGGCACGAAGCTCAGCACGACTTTTACGAACATCGGAACTTCGATCTGAGGTCGAAAGGCACGATCGGTCGGGTCTTCCCGGGCCGCTCGTGCTTGCCGCTTTGGTAAGCTGGATGGTGCAGAGGGTGCTCTTGTGAGTTATCCGCTCCATCCGGCTCGCGGGTATGTCTGGCGTCAGTTCCCGGTGAGTCGCGCCGGGCCAAGGAGATGACAATGCTCGGCATTCTGAGCATTCTGCGAAACAACGAACGTGGTGTCACCGCAGTCGAGTACGGAATGATCGCGGCTCTTATCGCGATCGCGATTATCGGCGCCGTGACCGGACTTGGTAGCTCGCTCAGCGGAACCTTCAGGTCGCTCGCAACCACGATCTGATTTGGGCCGCGACGATAGATTACGGAAGGTCAGCCATGCTGGTAATCAACGGACTGGCAGCATTGTCGTGATCGGCGTGGCTCCTTCACAACCTGAGGTCGCAATCGTGCTCGCCGCTCCTCTGCTCCTCGTCGCGTCTCTGCATGATGTCGCCGCACGAACTATACCAAACGCCTGTCCTCTCGCTCTCGCTGCGGCCGGCGTGCTGCTTCGCATTCGCGCGCACGATCTACCGCTTGCCATGCTGGCGGCCGCTGCAATCTTTGTGATTGCCGCATTCGCGTTCGCCCGCGGCCTGATGGGCGGCGGTGACGTGAAGCTCATCGGGGCCGCCGCACTTCTCGTGCCGCCCGCTACCACACCCTCGCTGGTGCTCACGATCGCGCTAGCCGGCGGGCTTCTCTCAAGTCTCTATTTGACCTTGTCCTTGCTGGTTCCCGCGCCTGCCTGTGGCCGACCGCATACCTGTTTCGCCCGCATTGTCCGAGCCGAGCTCTGGCGCATCCGGCGGCGCGCTTCCTTGCCCTACGGTGCCGCGATCTCAGCGGGCGCCCTCCTGACCATGATCGGAGTCGCGGCATGATCGTGCGCCTGGCTCTGTTCTTGATGATGGCCATTGGCCTGGGCGGCTTCGGCGTTGTCGCTTGGGTCAGCACGCGGCCGGCGCACGTGGCCGGGATAGCCGCTCCGACTCCTATCACCGAGATCGTCCTTGTGGCGGCCCATCCCTTGCAGGCAGGCTCGCTGCTCCGCCCCGAAGATCTCGAAAGCCGGACCTTGCTGAAGACGGAGGCCGGTCTGGACGCCAATCTCGATACCCCTGCCGTGCGTGGCGGTTTGATGGGTGCGATGATGCGGCGGAGCCTTGGCGCTAGCGAAATCATCCAGTCATCCGACGTCATGCGACCTGGCGATCACGGCTTCCTCGCAGCCGTTCTCGGCGCCGGCAAGCTTGCCGTCACAGTAGGCGTGGATGCTGTCAGCGGAACCGCCGGTCTGATCTGGCCTGGCGACCGCGTCGACCTGATCCTGACCGAGCAGCCCGACAACAATCACCCGCAAATCTCGGCGACCCGCGTGCTCAGCGATGCGCGAGTGATCGCGATCGATCAGCATTTGGTCGAAGGCGTGAACGCCAATAGCAACCTGATCCAACCGGTCGCGCGAACCGTCACGCTTGAAGTCAGTGGCGTCGACGCCGAGAGGGTCGCGGTTGCCACCCGGCTGGGCACGCTCTCGCTCGCCGTTCGGGCCGCGACACCGGCCGCTGCCGGCCATGAGGCGCCGCCTGTCTCTACGGTCGTCTGGAGTAGTGATATTCTGCCTCCTCAGCCGGTGCGACAAAGCGCGACAGCGCTGAGCGTGCGAGTCTGGCAGGGGACTGGCGACGCCAGGGAGTTCCACTTCTGATGTGCTCGCTCCTGCCGAAGCTGGTTACTTCGGTCGCTATGATCTTTGGCTTCGTCGCCCAGGCTCGCGCGCAGGGCATCACAATCCCGGTTCCGACCTCATCCGACCAGGTCGGCATGGCAGCAGCACCTCAGAAACGCCTTGGTCTGGCCGTCGGGGACGGCCGCGTCCTCACGATACCGGAGCGAGCGGCGAACATCTTCGTTGCCGACCCGAAAGTTGTGCAGGTGCGCCCCTCGAGCCCGACCACAATGTTCGTGTTCGGAACTGCGCCTGGACGCACCACCGTGGCCGCGATGGCCGGCGATGGGCATGAAATCGCGCAATATGAGGTTACCGTGCAGCCGTCGGGGTTCGGCGCCAACGAGGCCTCGACTGTCCTCCGACGCACGCTGCCGGACGACGCGATCCACGTAGAGCCTACGGCTGACGGGCTGTCGCTGAGCGGAGATGTCGCGAACCCCGAACAAGCGCAGCAGGCTGAGCAGGTCGCGGGGGCTTATCTCGACGGCAAGGGCATCGTCGACGATCATCTTCGTGTCACCGGCAGCACCGAGGTTCTGCTCAAGGTGCGCATTGCCGAAATGTCGCGCCAAGTTATGCGGCAGCTCGGCGTCAACTGGTCTGCAGTCGGCACGATCGCACCCAAGAGCTCGCTCAATCCGCCCGCGGCTTTGGCGGTCGCGGGCGAGCAGTTCGCGGGCGGCTACGTCAACGCGGGCGTCAGCGTCCTAGCTGTCATCGACGCGCTCGCCTCGGACGACCTCGCCCGCATGCTTGCCGAGCCCAACCTGGTGGCGATGAGCGGAGAGACCGCCAACTTTCTATCCGGCGGCGAATACCCGATCCCGGTAAGCCAGCAGCTCGGCACCACGACGGTCGAGTACAAAGATTACGGCGTGTCGCTGAGCTTCGTGCCGACCGTGCTGAGCGACGACCGGATCAGCCTGCGGGTTCGGCCGGAAGTGAGTCAGATTACCACCATCGGCGCCGTCACGGTCTCCTCGGGAGGCAACTCGTTAACCATCCCGGCACTCACCGTCAACCGCGCCGACACCACCGTCGAACTTGGCTCCGGCCAGACCTTCGCCATTGCCGGCCTACTCCAGGACAACACGTCCCAGAGCACCTCCTCGATCCCCGTGCTGGGTGACATCCCCTACCTTGGCGGCTTCTTTCGCAGCAACACGCTCCAGCATCAGCAGGTCGAACTCGTCTTCCTGGTAACTCCCTACATCGTGCGCGCGCCAGCTGACCCGACCGTGCTGCGCCTGCCCGGAGAGCGCTTCGAGCAGCCTCCTAACGACTTCGAGCGCCTGTTCATGCTGCGCCAGACCGCTTCGCTCTACCCACCCGAGCACACGGCCCCGGCAGAAACCGACGCAGGATTCCTGGTGCAATGACCAGACTCCGCGAAGCCGCCTTGCCCGCGTTCGTGCTGGCGGCATTGCTCACGCTTGGTGGCTGCGACTCTGCCATTCTAGACCCGACGGCCGACCCCTACACTTGGCGATCAGAAGGCGTAAACGAGCAGAACATCGCCGCTCAAGTGGCCAACCCTGCCGACCTCGCGGCACCACATGGCGACGAGTCGACCGGTGGTGGAGAGAGTGTCGCATCGATCAGGCGATTGCGGGCCAGCGCCGGCCTGTCGCTCAACTCAGCCGGTTCTGGGCTGGGTGCCTCCGGGCCAGGCGCGTCCGGGTCCGGAGCGCCTCCCGGTGGCGCGGAGGCTGAAACCAGCTTTACGCCGAGCGCGATTGGTGGTGCCCCAAGCGGAGGCGGTCCCTGATGCCGGATGATGTGCGCGGCCCGGATCGCTCCGGCGTTGCTCAAACGGCGCAGACCGAAGGACGCTTCGATCGCGCTCGGATCATCGCGTTCCTGACTGACGGACCAAGCGAGGATGCCTTGCGGGAAGGTCTGGCCGACGCCGCCCCGGAAGGGATCGACATCAGACGTGGCGGCGTGCGTGCGGCGGTCAACGCGTTTCGCCGCAATCCGAGTCCCCGGACTCTGATCGTCGATCTGGGCGGCGAGGATCATCCGCTGACGGCGCTTCGCTACCTCTCAGAAGTGGTCGAGCCTGACGTCCGCGTCCTCGTGCTCGGCGACGCAAAGGATGTCGACTTCTATCGCGTGGTGACGCGCGACCTTGGTGTCGTAGAATACCTTCCCAAGCCGGTCACGCGAGAAGGCATTGCCCGCCATTTCGGACCCTTGCTCACCGGCTCGAGCCGGGATGCGGAGGCGTTGAGCGGCGGGCGGGTCGTGACCATCACGGGTGCCTGCGGCGGTGTCGGCGCCACCACCCTCGCGGCGAACCTAGCTTGGCATTTTGCAGCTGACGCGCGACGCCACACAATCCTACTCGACTCGGACCTTTATCTCGGTGCGGCGGCGATGATGCTCGACGTGAAGGCGGGAGCGGGCCTGCGAACCGCGCTCGAGTCGCCCGAGCGTATCGACCGGCTGTTTGTCGAGCGGGTGGCGCAGCCGGCCGCCGCCGCCAAGGTTGCTGGGCGTCTACATGTACTGGCCGGCGAGGAGTCGCTTGACGCTGAGCCGAACTATGCCGCCGAAGCCGCGTCGCGCTTGCTCGAGGAGCTACGACGCCGCTTTAGTCTCGTGATCGCCGACGTTCCGTTCGCGCCCGACCCGCTGCGCCGTGGCCTGCTCTGGCATGCTCATCAGCGCGTGATCGTGCTCGAGCCAAGTCTCGCCGCCGTTCGTGATACGCTTCGGCTGCTTAAGCTCGCACGCGGGCCTCAGCAGGCACGGCGGCCGGTCATAGTGCTCAATCGTCTAGGACGGCCCGGCGGCCTGTCCCGGCGGGAGGTCGAGGAAACACTGAAGGTGCCGCTCGACGTGGTAATCGCCGACCTGCCGCGCCTCGCCGGGCAGGCGGCAACAATGGGTGAACCCGCGGTTCAACATCGTGGCGCGTTCCGTAACGGCATTATCGAACTCGCCAAGCTGGTTGCTTTCGTCCCGCTTCTTGATACCTCACGGGCGGCGAGCGAGGCGATCGCGGCGCGGCGCTGGCGCCTGCCCCGAGGCTGGCGCAGATGACGACCGTGCCGTTCGGCCGCCGTACAGCGCCGGTGCCGCCGGAACGGTCCACGCACGAGGTCGCCGACTTCGTGCGCCCGGCGCCCGCCCAGACGACGGGGCCCTCCACTGAGGAACTGCGTTCGGCCTGTCTCGCGCGGCTCGACCCGACCGCAGTTGCGAGCGTGCCCCCCGACCGTCTGGCGATCGAGGTCGAGCGCTTGCTGGCCGAAATCGCGAACGATCGCAGAATGCACCTGAACGGCCGCGAGCAGCGGCGGCTCGCGGCCGAGCTAGTCGACGACATGCTCGGATTAGGTCCGCTGCAGCCGCTGCTGGACGACGACCAGATCGCCGATATCATGGTCAACGGCCCACACCGCGTCTTCATTGAGCGCGGCGGCAAGGTCGAGCTGTCGAAGGCGCGGTTCCGAGATGCAAACCACGTTGCCAACGTCTCGCAGCGGATCGCTGCGGCGGTCGGACGGCGCGTCGACGAGAGCAGTCCGATGGTCGATGCGCGGCTCGCGGACGGCTCACGCGTTAACATCGTCTTTCCACCACTGGCACTCGACGGTCCCTACATCTCGATCCGCAAATTCGGCCGCAAGGTCATTGATCTCGCGCAACTCGTGCGCTTCGGCGCTCTAACATCGCAAATGGCCCGCGTGCTCGAGATTGCGGGACGCATCCGGCTCAACATTATAATCTCGGGCGGAACCGGCTCGGGCAAGACGACGCTGCTGAACGCGATCTCGCGCATGATCGACCCCGCCGAGCGCGTCGTGACGATTGAGGATGCGGCCGAGCTCCGTTTGCAGCAGCCGCATGTGGTGCGGCTCGAGACGCGCCCCCCGAGTTTAGAAGGCGGCGGCGAGATCACGCAGCGTGATCTGATGCGCAACGCCTTGCGCATGCGCCCCGACCGGATCATCGTCGGGGAAGTCCGCGCCGGCGAGGCCTTCGACATGCTGCAGGCGATGAACACGGGCCATGACGGCAGCATGTCGACCGTGCATGCAAACAGCGCTCGTGACGCCGTCACCCGGATCGAGAACATGGTGCAGATGGCCGGTGTCGGCCTGCCTGCGCAGGCTTGCCGCCAGCAGATCGTCAGCGCCGTCGACCTGATCATCCAGGTCGAGCGTCAGCGGGACGGTGGCAGGCGCATCACTCAGATCGCCGAAATCTGCGGAATGGAGGGCGATGTTGTCATCATGAACGACATCTTCGCGTTGGAGACGATGGGCGAGAACGCGGACGGGCGGCTGCAGGTGCGCTACCGGACCGGACGCGGCCGCCCTGCCTTTCATGAGCGGCTCGGCTATTTCGGCTGCGAGCGTGCTTGGACCGCTTCGATCGAGGGTTCGGACGCATGACGGTGTCCTTTTCGGTCTTTTTTGTGTCTTCACTCGTCCTCTTCGCTGCATTTCTCGCTAGTTTCACGGCTCTGATGCAAGGCCGCTTGCGCGAGCAGCGACGTCGGCGTCGGTTCGGCGACATCCTGGCTGGCCATGCGCCTCGCACTGGGACCGAGACGCTGGCCCCGATCATCGTGACGCGTCGCGACACGGAACCGGTCACGTTGGGTGAGCGGCTGGCGTCGGTGTTCGGCTGGTCGCCCACACGCGCGCATGTCAGTCCGCTGGCGTTTCGACCGGCGCTGGCGCTGACACTTGCGCTCTCTTTTGCCGTCGCCTGGTTCGCTACCGTCCTACTCGGGCACGCAGGGTGGTTTTTTGTCCTGCCGCTCTGGCCGGTGTCGAGCCGGGTCGTTCTCGCATTTTTCGAGCACCGTCGTGTGCGTACCCTGTTCCGTCAATTTCCTGACGCGCTTTCCATGATCGTGCGCGGCGTGCGGGTTGGTATTCCGGTCAGCGACTCGATCCGTGTCGTCGCCTTCGAGAGTGCGGCACCCACATCCAGCGAGTTCGCTACGTTGGCGGACGAGTTGACAATCGGCGTGTCGCTCGAAGATGCATTGCGGACCCTCGCTACCCGGACTAATCTTCAGGAATACCGCTTCTTTGCGACTGCCATCGCCCTGCAGCACCAATCCGGCGGCCGGTTGAGTGAGACGCTGGAAAACCTCGCGGATATCATACGAAAGCGCGTCGCGGTGCGGGCGAGGGGATACGCGCTGGCGTCAGAGGCGCGGATGAGCGCAACGGTGCTCGCAGCCCTGCCGTTCATCGCCTTCGGCGCCCTTCTCCTCCTTAGTCCGAATTACGTTATGTTCTTCTTCACCGATCATACCGGTCATCTCATGCTTGCGGGCGCGCTCGGCGACATAGCCTTCGGGATGTTCGTTATGCGATTGATGATCGTCAGGTCGCTCTCATGATCTCTCCGGTGATCCTCGGTTCTCTCGGTGCCATTGCAGCGCTGCTTGTGTTCGGCTCGATGTTCATGCTTGGAGACGTCAATCGGCGTTCGCGGCGCAAGGCTCGCTTGGCTCTGTCATCGGGATTAATGCCTACGGCGACCGGACGAGGTGCTCGCTCTCCGCTGCAATGGATCGCCAACCTCGGGACCGTGGTCTCCGATAGCGGCTTTTTGCCATCCAAAACCCTCGCCGAGCTGGAGCAGACGCTGCTGCAGGCGGGTTTCCGAGGCCGTTCCGGCTTGAGCCTCTTCGTTGGTGGTAAGATCGTAGGTTTCATAGCGTTGCCACTGCTCGCCTGGACGCTGTTGCCTGAGCAACGGCTCGGTACGCCCCTCCACCTCGTCCTCGCGGCCGCCGCTGCGACAGTCGGTCTCCTGTTTCCGGACTGGCTGGTTCGGCGGATGCGATCCCGGTATGTTGGTGGAGTCGAGCATGGACTTCCCGATGCGCTTGATCTGCTGGTGATCTGCGCAGAGGCAGGGCTGAGTCTCGTCACCGCGATCTCCCGTGTCGGCACCGAGATCAGGGGCGTGCATCCCGAGGTCGCGGACGAGTTGATCTTGACGGCGGACGAGCTCGCGGTCACATCGGACACAAGGCTCGCTTTGACGAATATGGGGGAACGCACCGGTTTGGCGTCGCTGCGGCGGCTAGGCAAAACGTTGATCCAGGCGCAGCAGTATGGGACGCCGCTCTCACACGCGCTGCGGAGCTTGGCAGCGGAGATGCGAGGGGAGTTGCTGATCCGCTTTGAGGAGCGCGCAGCCCGGCTACCGACTCTCCTCACTATTCCGATGATCCTCTTCATACTACCATCCATGTTTCTAGTGGTCGGGGGGCCGGCAATGATCAGCGTCATACGTGTGCTGCGCCATTGAGATTTGGCGACTTGGCCAGTGCCGCTCTGGTATCCCTCTTTGTCGCCTCCTGCGCGCGATCGAGCTCGGCGCCAGGACCCGGTGCATCCCTCGACGTCGCTGACGCCGCGCTGGCGAATGGGGCCCCGGCGCTGGCGCTGAGCGTGGCGCAGACGGAAGCCGCGAGTCATCCTGGCAATGCTGCGATCCTCCTCCGCGAGGCGCGCGCAGAGGTGGCGTTGCACAGACGGGAGGATGCACTCCGCATGTACGATCGCGCGATCGTGATCGATCCCGATCTTCGGCCTGCCGAGATGGAACTTGGCAAGATCGTGCTCTTTACCGACCCAACCCGATCTCGAGCATTGTTCACCCGAGTGCTCGTGTCCGATCCGACCGATGCCGCCGCCTTGAACGACCGCGGTGTCGCACTTGACATGCTGGGCCTGCATGCGGACGCGCAGTCAGACTATCGCGCCGCTATCGCCGCCGACCCCGACCAAGTGTCGGCCAAGGTAAATTTGGCGTTGTCGCTCGCGATCGTCGGCAATTCAGTATTGGCAGTACAGCAGCTTCGACCATTCGCGACTGGGCCGTTGGCGACACCACGCATCCGGCAAGACTTGGCGCTGTTGCTCGTCAGGGCGGGCCGCGACAAGGAGGCCGCCGATCTCTTGCGCGGGGACATGTCGGCCGACGAGGCCGCGTCCGTAGTGGCACGTGACCGGCGACTGCTTCCAGGCGCTGCTAGCGGGCTCACGCCGGACGAGTGAGCCATTCTCGCGCTTTCTTTCCGAGCGGCAGTTGCGGGCGGTCGCTGAGAGTCGGTGCGCGTCGGCGTTGGACCTCTGACCCGTCGGGCGATGAGACTGTTCAGGCTGCCTTTTAGGTTGTGGGCGGTAGCGGTGACGTGAACCTGGGTGGCGGCGCGGGCGAGGCCGTGCCATTGCATGCGCCGCCGTCCGTTGCAGCGCTTCCAGGTGCCGAGATCTTCTCGGTGCGGCCGCGCACGTGGTGCATCCGGTGACGCGTTGGAACACGCTCGCTACGCGGCGACGCCCGC
>CAXUBM010000010.1:14803-21644 GCA_964249235.1 uncultured Acetobacteraceae bacterium
GAGGTCCCATCTTTGCCTTCATCGAGGCGACCCCGGAAGCGAGCGCTGCGGCCGGTCTAGCTTTGTGATGTCTTTCGGACTGGCTTACGTTCTTGTCGGCGGCTTTGTAAAGTTTGCGTTGAGAGCTTTAGTAGGCTGATAAGCAAAGCTCATCACCGCGCGCGTAAGGGTCGTAAGCGACGCCAATAAATCTTGACTATTTCTGACGCGCTGACGATCACGCGGCAGGCTAGACTCCGTAGTCGGAAAACCGAGAGAGCGAGATGGATGCGGAACCGATCACGGTGCAGGCGTGTCGCCGAGCGGCGCCCAGTATCACTTCATCACGTCAGGACTTTGACGCGCGCAACCTTCCAACAGTCCTCGGGTTCGCCTTGGCGCTCTGCGTGAGTGCCGCGATGTGGGCCGGACTGATCTTGGTCGGCATTCGGACGATCTCTCTGTTCTAGAGCGTTAGCCGATCACTCGGATCATAACCGGCTGCTGGGAAGTATCGCGCACTCTCCTGGTTTGAAGGTCTCGATGGCTCGACCGGTGATGTGCAAGAAGGCGTTGACGGTGCGCGCGGCGGCCTTGTGCAGCATGGCCTTGAGCTTCGCGAAGGCGTGCTCGCTCGGGTTGATGTCCGGGCTGTAGGGGGCGGGCGGCAGGTAGAGCAGCGAAGCTCCCACCGCCTCGATGGCTTGCGCTCTTGTGGCTCGCGAGGTTGTCCACCACCACGGTGTCGCCCGGGTGAAGTTCGGGCCGGAACTTGGTCGACATAGTCCTGGAAGAGCTCGCCAGTGATAGGTCCGTCGAGCCGATCGGCGCGATCATGCCGCTGTTGCGTAGTCCGGCGACAAAGGTGGTGGCCTCCCAATGTCTGTGTGGAACGGCCGCGCATAGGTGCTCGCCGCGACGTGCGGCCGTGAGTGCGCGCCATCTTCGTGGAGGCCCAGGTCTCGTCGATGAAGACGATTTTGTCTGAAAGGAGGTCAACCTAGCCTCGAACAATCGTGGCGTCTGCTCGAGACGTCCGGCCGAGCCTGCTCCGCGGCGTGGCCCGTCATCTGCGCGTGATGCGGTGGCGCTGAAAGGAGTGGCATGACGTGCCGTGGCCGAACCAGTGTCCGCGCTTTCCCACCGTCGCTTGCAGCTCCTCGATGGTGGCGTCGCGCATCTCGTCCAGCACCTGCAGGATCAGTGTCGCCTGGGCCTCGTCACGGCTGGAGTGCCGATCGCCGCCGAGCGCGCCCGGTCTGACCTCGCCCTGCTCGCGCTACAGCCGGCGCCAGCGGCTTGCAGAGGCAGCGCTGAAATCAAACCGTGGGATCACTATAAGCACAGGCGCCCGCACACGAGCCTGAATGGGCTCACCTCAGCAGCCTGTGCACTCCGCCGCGAACAGCGACATGACGCCGCTTATATATAAACGAGGGCATGTCGAGGTAGCGGCAGGCTTTCTATCGACCGAGATTCACGCTAGCCTTGATCCACTCAGCTGCCTTCTCCAACGCTGCCTCAATCGTCGCGCACTCGTCTGTCTCCGAAGGCGACACGCGGAACCAATCGTCCGCGTAGTGCACCTCAACCCGATAGCCGCCCGACAGCACGACAACCAACACCAAGCAACGCGACGCTTCTATTCGAAACCACTGCCGATCGATGGCGGAATCACTTCTCGCCTCCACTCTCAGCGGCGCGCGACAGCCGAAAGCAGCGAGGAGCCGAGCAACGTCGCCAGTGGTGGAGATCAGACGCCTCATGCCTCTGCGCTCCTACTGCGCACCCGAGCGGCGGCATCGAGCACGCGGTAGACGCCCGCACGGCCAACCCCCAGTCTTCTGGCGATCTCCGAGGCCTCCAACGCCCTCACCTTCGAGCCGGTGGATCTCCGCCGCATCGAGGTTCGGCTTACGCCTCTTGTAGACACGCGCCCACTTCGCTGCGGAAATCCTTAAAAGCTGCCTCTCGCGTCTTAGATTGGCCTTGAACTCCGCAAAGACGTCAAGCATCACAAAGAAGGGCCGTCCGTGGCTCGTGGACGTGTCTACCGCCTGGTCCGTGGCGCGGAGGGTGACGCCTTTGGCCTGAGGCTCGTGGGCGATTTCCTGACGATCCTTGAAGGTTCTCGCCAAGCGATCGATGCGGGTAACCGCGAGCTCGCCTCCAAAGCGGACGGATCCTAGGAGAACCTCAAGCTCCATTCGGCCGTCCCGCTTGGTGCCGACCTTCTCGGCCCGCACGGTTTCGCATCCGGCAGCTTTGACGGGGGCTTCTTGGATCGAGACGTCTTGGTCCGTGACAGAGGCTCTCGCGTATCCGTAGCGCATCGGAGTACCTCACTTGCTTTCAGATGTTGAGATTATGCCTGTCTTGGAAATCAAAAGTAAGCCTAACGAGGCGTGGAAAGGGTCTCGCCACCGTATGTCCCCGAGGTCCATCATATTGCCTTCACCGCCCTCGCATGATCGTTCATCTCCCTCAACACAGTGCAGCGTGGTTATGAAAGGCGCAAAGCTGAGCGGCCTGTAGCGACTTTTACGATCAGGGGGAGTCGCGAACGAACAGAGTAGCGCCATCACACCGAGCGAGCGACATGGCTCGGTCGAGCCGTTCCTCACTGCGGTGCCGATCAGGAGTCCATCGCTGGTCCTGGCGCAGCGTCGAGGCCGTCGATTTTGCCACCTTCCTCAGTGGACTGGTTCAACACCCGTCGCCTCCTCGAACCCCATCGGCAACATCCCGCCCGCCGAGGCCGAAGCCACCTACTACACGCCCTCGAAGCCATGCCGATCGCCGCGTAGAGACTCAAACCGAACGGTCTCCAGAAAACCCGCGGCGGTTCACTCGCGTGGTCGAACATGGACGAGTGGCGTACATCCTCGATCCGCTACTCATAGAGCTGGAAACCCCTAATTACGGTCTCAAGCGACCCGTCCAGTTCAGCTGTCGGCTTTCTGGTATGAATAACAGCTGGGTCACCACCGGATCAGCCATCATCCGCTACCCGTTCGTTCCACCCGGAAATCATGTTTTGACTGTGATTGGCGAGACCCGCGAATGCATCGATCGCCGGCACCCGTTGAGCTCATGATCACGGTCGGCTTTCCCAGGTGGCGCCAATGGTGGGCGGAGTGCCTTTTGGCGCCAATCGTTAGTCCGCAACGGCATTACGAGGCTTCACTTCAGAGCAATGTATGCGCGTCAGGCGAGGCTGAAGCGCCTTGTCGCTGAAGCGACGGCGCACATCGAGTATCAGGCCGCTCACGACGACTCGAACGGCCGTTTGGTTCGGCGTGAGATTGAGCGTCGGCTGCGCCCGCAGGCTCGAGCAACCCGGCTCGACCGGCGAACTGGTCGTCACTTCGCTCGACGTGGACCATTTCAAGACGATTAACGATACGCATGGTCATCTCGGTGGCGACAAGGTACTGGAAACTCTTGTCGGACGCGCAGATAAGGCCCTTGGCGGAGTAAAGCGCCGTGGCGGCGACCGCGTTGTTGGAAGCCGGCCAAACGTCCCGCCCGCTTTGAGGTTGGCATCACCGCCGTTTGCTTTTGAAGAGTTTGCATACTCTGGACGGCTGAACCATAGGACTCACGCTTTCTTTGATGTATCCACCAACTGGAAGAGTTGCGGTCGAGCGCGCACAGGTCTCGTGACACCGCCGAGCTTTGGCTGTGACTCTTTGGTTTCAGGGAAGTTGCAGAGGGAGCGCAGGTGTTATTGTGTGAGCTGGTTTCAAGGTGAGCAGCACGTGTCCAGGACGGCGTCGTAGCTGTCGAGCAGGCGGTGGGGCAGACCTCGCTCACGCAGAGTCGTTCGATCGGGTTCAGTTCCGGGCTGTAGGGCGGCAGCGGCATGAGAGTGACCTCGCCCGGCACGCGGAAGGCCTTCCGTGTCATCCCGCTTGGTCCAATGTGAGCACGGCATGCTCGTCGGGCGCGCGCTCGGCTGCGAAGTTCTCGCAAGTCGTGCTGACACGCAGCCGCGGCTCGGTAGACCGGCTCGCCCTCGTAGGCACCGTCCGTGATGATGCTGGTGAGCCTGCTCTCGATCCGCCGGAGCAGGTCCGGTAGCTGTGGCGCATCCGCGGCGTCGCTGTCGGTCAACACGTGGGCGGCGACCTCGTCGGTGCCGGCGTCGACCGCGAGGTGCAGCTTGGCGCCAGCATCGGTAGTGTCTTCTGGATCCGGCCGAGGTAACCTACAGTAGAGAAAGACACCAAGGTAATGTGATATGAACGATGTAAAGAGCCACGGATTCTTGTTGCTCAACAAGTCTGAAATCACGGCCGAGAGAACGATTATCGTCTCGGGTCTTGCCCGCTCAGGAACAAGCATGGTGGCGGAACTGATCTACTCTGCTGGTGTTTTTATCGGAAGCGACTTCGATTCAGTTGTATTCGAAGATACGGAGATTGGACGGGGGTCGGATAAAGATATTTTAGATGTCGCGACGCGCCGTAACAAAGAGCACGCTATCTGGGCCTTTAAGCGGCCCAACATACATACGCTTAACGCGTCGCTGTTCAAGCAGTTGAGAAATCCTCTTCTAATCCTAACCTTTCGTGACCCGATCGCAATTGCAAGTCGAGCAAGTTTGTCGGAATATATAAAGTTTGATTTGGACCTAACACACGACGTCACGCTTGAGACGCTTCGCTTGCTTTCGTTTGCTCGAGAACTTGTTTGCCCAGTGCTTATGATTAGCTACGAGAAGGCTGTCCTTAACCCAGTAAATCTGGCCGAGAACGTGCTTGCATTCTGTGGGCTCGAGAACCTAGCGTCTTCAATATCGGAACGGGTAGAGCCTAGCAAACCTTCTTACGTGAGTGCAGCTCGCCGTCGTTACCATGGTCACATCGACAACGTGACTGATGGATGGTTGCGGGGCTGGGCGGCAGACCTCGGCACACCGGATCCGATCGAGGTAGAGTTACTTGTCGATGAGGAGGTCGTCGCGTGCTCAGTAGCCGGACAGTTCCGCCAAGACTTAAAAGACCAGGGTATTGGGGCGGGATGTCATGGTTTCTCGTTTGATGTCTGTCGTCATGCCAAACAAGATCCGAAAATGACCGTAAGGGTGCGCGGTCGAACTTATGAGTTAGTGGGCAGTGGGAGGAATTTGTCGGAACTTCTAGCCGGCGTTTAAGAGGCTGTCGGACGTTTCCGTGGTCGCCGAAGCGAAGCGTCGGTGCGAGAACCTGGTCGACATAGGCCTCGAACGCGTCGCGGTTCATCGGGCCGTCGAGCAGCATGGGCGCGGTCAGGCCCGCGAGCCGGAGCGCACCGGTGAAGGTGGTGGTCAGCCAGCACCGGAGCGCGGCAGCGCGCACCGCGCGGTGCCCGGCCCCAGAGACGTGCCATCTTGGTGGACGCTCCGGTTTCGTCGGTGAAGACCAGGCGCTCCGGATCGAGTTCAGGCTGCGCGTTGACCCAGGCCAGTCTGCGGGCCGCGATGTCGGGCCGATCCTGCTCGCTGGCGTGCGCGGTTGTTCTTGAACGTGCTTCCCTGCAGATCAAGCAGTCGCCAGATCGTGCTGCGCGCGAACGTCACGCCGTGCTCCCGCCGCAGCCTATCGGCGGGTTCGGTGAGGGTGACGTCCGGCTCCGCTTCGATTGTGGGAAGGATCACATCGCGGAACGCCTCGATCCGATGCGAGCGCGTGTCACCGCCCTTTGGCTTGGCAGCCGCAGCGCCGGTGATGCGCACACATGCACCCGACGGACGGCCGCTGCGATCGCCACCCCGAAACGCGCCGCCGCCGCGTTGCGCGACATGCCGCCGTCGACGGCTGCGATCACCCGAGAGCGAAGGTCCCGCGAGAGAGTCCGTGCCATCCATGCTGGCCTCCGACCCTAGCCAGCATGATGAACCAGATCCCACCCGGGTCGAGAAAGCACTTTCGACTCAGGTCGAACAGAACCTGCTCTAGATCGCGCCTGTCGCTTCGTACCGGCGCCCGAGGCGCTAACTCGATCGTGTTTTCTGCGTCCCGAATGTGCCGCTGATTTGGGTCCACCTCGTTGGGAGGACCCGATGCGGGGTTTGCGGATCCGGACGGACCTGAGCGCAGCCGAGCTCCGCGCGTTGGCGCGGCGCGACACGCGGCCGCGTGCAGCCCCGCGGCTCTACGCAATCGCTCAAGCGCTGGATGGCATAAGCCGGGCGGACGGCAGGGCTCTGCGGCATGTACCGTCAGGCGTTGCGGGACGCGGTTGCGCGCTACAATGCGTAGGGCGTGAACGGCTTGGCCGACCGGCCGCCGCCAGGTCGCCGACCGCGGCTGACCGAGGGAGAGTAGGCGGCCCTGGCGGCGCTGATCTTCCGCGGTCCGGACCCCGAGCGGAGCGGGTTGTCGAGCTGGACGCTCGCCGATCTCTGCCGTGAGACAGAGGCTCACTGGGGCAAGCGCTTCCATCCCGCCAGCATGTCGCGCGTGGTGCGCCGCCTTGGCTTCTCGCGCCAGAAGGCCCGGCAGTTTCACCCGCAATCCGACGCCAAGACGCAGGCGGCATTCGCAAAAGGGGGCTCCAGGTTGCGGTCGACGGCTTCGCTGCCGCGCATCCAGACAAGCGGATCATCCTCTGGTTTGAGGATGAAGCCAGGGCTGCCGTCCGCCGTCGACACCGGCTCGGACACGATCGCCCGTTGGTCGCCTTCGCGCCGGATCCCCCTCACTGATGGTTTTCAGGTAACCCCACGAGACCATCAACGTGGTCGACGCGGCCCAGGGGATGTAACTTTGTCGGCACGCTGGGGGGCGTCCAAAGACTCGCCCTGGCCATAGCGGCTTACCTCCGACAATGACTGGTCTTGGGACCGAAAACGCCCAATTCGGACCCCAGCCGGTTG
>CAXUBM010000011.1:0-19893 GCA_964249235.1 uncultured Acetobacteraceae bacterium
TCTCGTCGATGTCGCTGCCCCACAACGGCAACCCCGCCTCCAGCCGCAGGCTGTCGCGTGCTCCGAGCCCGGCCAGCGCCACCTCCGGCTCGGCCAGCAGTCGCTCGGCCAGCCCGACGGCGCGCTCGGCCGCAACCGAGATCTCGAAGCCGTCCTCGCCGGTGTAGCCGCACCGGCAGACCAGCACTCCGCCGCCGTGGAACGTGAACGAGGCCGCGGTCATGAACCCCAGCCGCTCGGCGCCCGGAAACAACCGCGCCAGCACCGCCCCCGCCTGCGGCCCCTGCACCGCCAGCAGCGACAGATCCTCGCGCAGCACGGTCGAGATCCCGGCCGGCAGCAGAGCCGCGAGATGCGCCAGGTCGGCCTCGCGCCGCGAAGCGTTGACGACGACGAACACAAGCTCCGGCCCGAGCCTGGTTACGATCAGGTCGTCGACGATCCCGCCTGCCTCGTTCAGCAGCACCGTGTAACGCTGCCTGCCCTCCCGCAGGCCGGCGATGTCGGCCGGCACCACGCGTTCCAGTGCGTCCGTGACCCCGGCACCCGACAGCATCAGCTGCCCCATGTGCGAGACGTCGAACAGCGCCGCCCTCGACCGGCAGTGCAGATGTTCCGCCATCACCCCCGGCTCGTAGCGCACCGGCAGCGACCAGCCCGCGAACGCGACCATCCTGCCGCCCCGCGCCCGATGCAGCGCATCGAGCGGCGTCTTCCTGATCGTCTCGTCCACAACAGAATCGGTCATCGTCACTCCGCGACGCAAAGGCCGCGCCACCGGGACATCCGGTGACGCCGACCCCCCTCTGTCGCGGAACCTGAGAGACTCGGCGGCCGCCCCGAACGGCAGCGTCACCTTACTCCTTCGGTGCGGCCGGGCGAACCCGAACCGGCTTTCCAGAGACCCGACGTCCGGCGCGGTCCTTTTGCCTGAGCGATTCCGGGGGCCGGTTGCGCCTTCGGCGGCAGCCCCCGACGACCGGGACACCGCGCTCTCCCGCGCCGGCGGTGCGAGCCCGCGCACACTGCCCGATCGCACGCCCGCACAGCAAGCTTTGCGCGCCACCCCACCGCCGCCTATATGGTGCGGACCCGCCGATGCGACGCGCGCTTCATCGGAACACAGCGACGGTGACACGATGCCCGACCAGACGATGCCCAGCCACACGATCTTGGGCCCGCCTGCCGAAGCGCCGGCGTTGCGGGTTCTGCTCGCCGGCCCACGCGGCTTCTGCGCCGGTGTCGACCGGGCCATCCGCGTCGTCGAGGAGGCGATCCGCCGCTTCGGCGCGCCCGTCTACGTGCGCCACGAGATCGTGCACAACCGTACCGTCGTCGAGCAGCTCGAGGCACAGGGCGCCATCTTCGTCGAGGAGCTCGACGAGGTCCCGGGTGATGCTCCCGTCGTCTTCTCCGCCCACGGCGTGCCGAAGTCGGTGCCCTTCGAGGCCGAACGCCGCAAGCTCCTCTATCTCGACGCCACTTGCCCGCTCGTCTCCAAGGTCCACCGCGAGGCCGAGCGCCACTTCGCCGATGGCGGCCCCGACCAACGCCATATTCTGATGATCGGCCATGCCGGCCACCCCGAAGTCGTCGGCACCATGGGCCAGCTCCCCCCCGGCGCCATGACCCTGGTGCAGTCCGCCGAAGAGGCCCGCACCGTCCAGCCCATCGACCCCACCATGCTGGCCTTCATCACCCAGACCACGCTGTCGGTCGACGACACCGCCGAGATCGTCTCCATCCTTCGCGGCCGCTTTCCGCTCATCGAGGGTCCCAAGCGCGAGGACATCTGCTACGCCACCACCAACCGCCAGGAGGCGGTGAAGGCGATCGCTCCGTCGAGCGACCTGGTCATCGTGATCGGCAGCCCGAACTCGTCCAACAGCCAGCGCCTTCGCGAGGTCGCCGAGCGCAGCGGCGCCAGCCGCGCCATCCTCGTCCCCCGCCTGCGTGACCTCGACTGGTCCATTCTGGACGGCGTCCGCACGCTCGGCATCACCGCCGGCGCCTCCGCCCCCGAAGCCCTCGTCCAGGAAATGGTCGCGGCCCTCGCCGAGCGCTACGCGCTCAGCATCGAGGAGCGCACCGTCAAGGAAGAGGACGTCATCTTCAAGCTGCCGGCGCCGC
Organism: uncultured Acetobacteraceae bacterium; assembly: GCA_964249235.1. Classification (GTDB taxonomy): domain Bacteria; phylum Pseudomonadota; class Alphaproteobacteria; order Acetobacterales; family Acetobacteraceae; genus CAXTPV01. Next base: position 2,131 of record CAXUBM010000011.1, read on the forward strand.
TCGAACGCGCCTGACCTGCAGGGAGCCTGCGGCCCACGATGGCCGTCTACACCGACGTCACCGACGAGGCGCTCGCCGCTTTCCTCACCGAATACGATCTCGGCACCCTGGTCGCCTTTCGCGGCATCGCCGAGGGTGTCGAGAACTCCAACTTCTCGCTCCGCACCACCGCCGGCGACTTCATCCTCACCCTCTACGAGCGCCGCGTCGATCCCTCGGAGCTGCCCTGGTTTCTCGGCCTGATGCGCCACCTGGCCGGCCAGGGGATCAACTGCCCGCTGCCCGTCTCCGGCCTCGACGGCCACGCGCTGCGCCACCTCGCCGGCCGCCACGCCGCCGTCACCACCTTTCTCGAGGGCGTCTGGCCCCGTCGCGTTCGCACCGAACACTGCCGCGCGCTCGGCACCGCCCTCGCCCGCCTCCACGAGGCCGGCCGCTCCTACACGACGCCGCGCCGCAACGGCCTCGGCCCCCACGCCTGGGCCACTCTGCTCGCGCAGTCACGGCCCCGCGCCGACGAAGTCCTCCCCGGCCTGGGCGACGAGCTCGCCCATCAGCTCGATGCTCTCCTGCAAGCCTGGCCCGCCGACCTGCCCACCGGCCAGATCCACGCCGACCTCTTCCCCGACAACGTCTTCTTCCTCGGCGGCACGCTCACCGGCCTGATCGACTTCTACTTCGCCTGCACCGACGCGCTCGCCTACGACCTCGCCGTCTGCCTCAATGCCTGGTGCTTCGAGCCCGACCGCCAGTTCAACGTGACCAAGGCGCGCGCCCTGATCCTTGCCTACGCCGAAACCCGCCCGCTGACCGACGCGGAACGCCTCGCCCTGCCGACGCTTGCCCGCGGCGCCGCGCTGCGCTTTCTCGCCACCCGGCTCTATGACTGGCTGCACACGCCCGACGGCGCCAGCGTGACCCGCAAGGACCCGCTCGAATACCTCCACAAGCTCCGCTTCCACGCCGGCTGCGCCGATGCCGCCGCATACGGCCTGTAGCAGGAGGTCCGGACAGGCCTATGATGTCGCATTCGGGGAGGTCCGCATGAGCGGAGAAGTCGTTTGATCGAAGCGATCGTCGAAGGCGGCGGCGTGCTCGTCGGAATGGCGCTCCTTCTCTACTTCCAGGTCATTCGCCCGGGCGCGCCCTCCGCATCCACCAAGACCCAAGACGCGGCCGACCGAGAAGAGCCGGAACCGCGGTGACGCCGTCCGATGTCGAAGCGTCGAACGATCGCCCTCTCGTCGAGATCTGGACCGATGGCGGCTGCAAGCCCAACCCCGGCCCGGGTGGCTGGGGCGCCCTGCTCCGCTTCGGCGTCGTCGAGAAGCAACTCTCGGGCGGCGCGCCGGCCACCACCAACAATCGCATGGAGCTGACCGCGGCCGCCGAGGCGCTGGAGGCCCTGACCCGCCCCTGCCGGGTCCGCCTGCACACCGACAGCGAGTATCTCAGGAACGGCATCACCCGCTGGGCGACCGGCTGGGTGCGCAAGAACTGGCGCAGCTCGACCGGCGACCCCGTCAAGAACATGGATCTCTGGCGGCGCGTCCTCGCCGCCGCCGCCGCCCACGAGGTCGAGTGGCTTTGGGTGCGCGGCCACTCGGGCGACGCGGGCAACGAGACCGTCGACCGCCTGGCGACCGCCGGTCGCCAATCGGCGCTCGAAGCACTCGCCATGGGCGGACGCTCCCGTGCGTGAGTACAGCGTCGCCGCCATCCCGGCCGACGGCATCGGCCCCGAGGTCATCGACGCCGGCTTGGCCGTTCTCGACGCCCTCCAGTCGCGGCTTGGCGACGTCCGCTTCAATGTCACCCGCCTCGATTGGGGATCCGAGCGCTTCCGCGCCACCGGTGCCTTCATGCCCGAAGACGGGCTCGACCAGCTGCGCCGCTTCGACGCCATCTATTTCGGCGCCGTCGGCGACCCGGCGATCCCGGACCACGTCACCCTGTGGGGCTTGCGCCTGCCGATCTGCCAGGGCCTGGACCAGTATGCGAACGTCCGCCCGATCCGCATCCTGCCTGGTGTCCGCTCTCCCCTGCGCGACGTCGGGCCTGCGCAACTGGACTGGGTCATCATCCGCGAGAACAGCGAGGGCGAGTATGCCGGCCATGGCGGCCGCGCCCACCGCGGCCAACCGGAGGAGGTCGCGACCGAGGTCGCGATCTTCACCCGTGCCGCCATCGCCCGCATCATGCGCTACGCTTTCAAGACCGCACAGTCCCGATCACGCAAGCATCTCACCGTCGTCACCAAGTCCAACGCCCAGCGCTACGGGCTGGTGCTGTGGGACGAGATCGCCGCCGAGACCGCCGCCGTCTTTCCCGACGTGACCTGGGACAAGATGCTGGTCGATGCGATGACCGTGCGCATGACGCTCAAGCCCGAGAGCCTCGACACCATCGTCGCCACCAACCTGCACGCCGACATCCTCTCCGACCTAGCCGCGGCGCTTGCGGGCAGCATCGGCATCGCCCCCACCGGCAACATCGACCCCGAACGCCGCGCGCCCTCGATGTTCGAGCCGATCCACGGCTCGGCCTTCGACATCGTCGGCAAAGGCATCGCCAATCCCGTCGGCAGCTTCTGGACCGCCTCGCAGATGCTCGATCATCTCGGCGAGGCCGAGGCTGCCCACCTTCTCATGCAGTCCGTCGAGCGCGTCACCGAGGCCGGCATCCGCACCCCGGACCTCGGCGGCCGCGCCACGACGCGCGAGGTGACTGAAGCGGTCATCGGCGCCATCGCCGGTGCCAACGAAGCCGCTTAGAAGGCCAGGGCTCTGCCCTGCACCCGCTGGGGCCTCGGCCCCAGGCCCCTTTACGTCAGATGCCCGCGGCCTTAATAAGGACCGTCCGGTCTGGGCTCACTGGAGGTCGGCGAGCTCGTCTTCCGCCTTCGCGCTGCCCTGAGCGACCGCGTCCTCGTAGCGTATGAGGCGGCGCGCCAGCTTCAGCCCGGCATAGAAGCGGTCGGCCTCCGCGGCTTCAAGCATCAGCGACACGGCACGCCCGACCGAGGCAGAAGCGGCTTGCGCCGCACAGGTCTGCGCCAGATCCCGCGCCTTCTGCATCGCCGGCCCACGCTCGTCGTCGTTGCCGACATAGGCGGTCTGCAGCGCAAAATAGAGCGAACGCGCCGGCGTCGTCGCGTCGTGGGCCGACATCAACTGCTTGCCGAACAGGAAGCGAGCGCGCGACGTGAGCTCGATCCGGGTCTTGGTCCGGAACCGGATGGCGGCGCCATTGACCACCATCATCTCGCCCTGCTTGATCTCAAGAACCAGATTGGACATGTGCCCTCTTTGCACTGTCGGCCGACGCTGCCAACCGCAGCAGCCCAACACAATCTGACATCTCCGGCTTAAGTCTTGATGAATGCCGCGCCGACAAACCCGTGCCGCTACAGGTAGGCTGCCAGCGTCATGCCCCTGAGCGCATTGATGATCTCATACGACGCCGTGATCTGGTTCTGCGTCGCCGTCAGCTGCGTCGCGACCGTCGGCAGATCGACCGACGTCAGATCGCCTATCTGCGTCGTCAACGCCGCCGTCAGCGCGGCGTTCGTGTCCGACGCCGCCGACACCGTCTGCTGCGAGACGCCGAGTGTCGATACCATCGACGAGATGCCCGACTGCGCCTGGCCGAGCACCGTCCGCAGGCCCGAGACGAGATCGGAGAAGTCGGACGCCTGCCCGTTCGTGGGGGAAAGATTGGCGACCGCCGACAGCACGCCGATCAGGTCGCCGAAACTTGTCTGGGTGGGCGCACTCGCCGAATAGGGACTCGTCGCGGTGAAGCCCACCGCCACCGTCTCGCCGGCGCCGACCTGGATCGTCGTCGTTCCGGCCGGCATCTGGCTGGGATCGAAGATCGCAGCACCTGCCACCCCGGCGGAAATCGAGGCGATTGTGCTCGCGGCACCGTTGGCGCTCAATCCCGCGATCGCCGCCGCACCGCTCGCGAGCACGCTCGCCGCAGCAGTGGACGGATCGCTGACCGGCGGGGCCGACGACCCCGCCGCGCCGAAGACGTAGCTGTCGCCCGCACTGGTGTTGAGCAAGCCCATCAAGCTGCCGAGAGCCGCCTTCGCCTCGATCGCCAGCGTCGAGATGGACGCCGACGCGGTGGTTCCGCTTTCCCCGGCCAATGATGTCAGTCCAGTCGCCATGTCGGACGCGATCGACCCGATCGAACTCAAGGTCGTCTGAGCCGCAGTCAGCCGATCACCGGCGATGGTCGCGTTCTCGCCGTAGGCGGCAAGCTGCGACACCTGCGGCTGCAGGTTGAGGACCTGGCTCGTCCCGACCCCGAGATCGGTGACGTTCGACGCAATGAGGCCGCTCGTCGACTGCGCCGTCAGATCGGTCTCGCGTCGGTCGAGCGTGACCGCGTAACCGCCGATCCGGCCGACGAGACCGTAATTGGCTAGGTCGTTGCTGATCCCGCTCACGGGTCGATCGCGTCCAACAGCGCCGTATACATGGACTGGACCGCCGTGATGATCTTCGCGTTGGCCTGATAGCTGTTCTGCAGCGAGATCATCTTCGACATTTCCGAGTCGACCGAAACACCGGTGACGTTGGTCACCTGTGTGCTCAGCGAGGATTGCAGCCCGGTCGCATCCGACAAGGCCGACTGCGCCGCCTGCGCATCGGCGCCTTGTCCAGCGAGCAGATCGGTCACTTGGCCGCTCAGCGACGTCGACGCACCGGAGTTCGGATCGGCATACGAGTTGAAGACGCTTCCGTCGACAGCGCCGATGTTACCGACCGTGAAGAACGTCGACGGCGATGCCGACGCGCTCGCGCTCACCGCGATGTCGCTGGCAAACCCGACCGAGGACGCCGGCACCGCTCCCGTCGCGTCCTGAAAGAGCGGCATGCCCGAGTTGTTGAACTGGGTTGCAAGCTGCGTGGCGAACTGGTCCAACTGCGTCATGTAGGAGGGGATCGTCGTATCCCGCAACGTGACGTTGGCTCCGATCGACCCGCCGCTCAACGAGCCCGTAACCTGAACCGCCGCACCCCCACCCGTCGGTGTGAGCATGATCTGCGGCGCGGTCCCCGACTGTGAAAGGGTTTGGGCGTCGTAGGTGAGTGTCTCGCTGCCGTCTGTCGGCAGCGTCAGCCCGCTGACGGTGGTCACCGACATGGCGCCACTCGGCTGCGCGGCGAACTTCACGCTCACGAGACCAGACAGCGAGGTCATCGCCGCCTGCCGCTGATCCTCCAGACTGGCCGTGCTCTGCCCCAACGCCTGCAATCCGACGATCTGATTGGACAATGTCCCGATCGTCTGCAGGTCCGCGTTGGCGTCCTGCACCTGGTTTGCGATCGAGTCGCTCGCCGTCTGCCGCTGCTGCGCGTAGGTCCCGGCCAAGCTGTTGAGCCCAACGGCGAGCTGGTTCGCCGACGACAGCACCGACTGCTGTTGGGCCGAACTCGTCGGGTCCGCCTCCAGGCTCGTCAAGCCCGACTGCAGGTTGCTCAGCAGCGCCGTCAGCGAACCACTGGACCCCGTGCTCGAGTCCGTCGAACCTTCCACGGAGGTGATCGCGCTCAGAGCATTGCTCGTCACCGTCTGGTAAGACACATCGGCGTTCTGCAGGTAGAGACTGCTCTGCACGAACGGCGCTGCGACCCGGGTCGCGACGCCCAGACGCACACCATCCGGCTGCCCGCCGGCGCTCGACGCCACGGCCGGCGCCACCTCCTCTGTGTAGCCGGCCGTGTTGGCGTTCGCCACGTTCTGCGAAACGACGGCGATCTGCCCCTGCACCGCCGCGAGGCCGCTTGTAGCGATCGACAGCGACCCGTCGAGCGACACTCGAGCCTCCTTCCAGATCCACGCGCAAAGGTCGTCGAAGAAGTTTAACCAACCATGAAGGCTACTGTTTCATCTGCAAGGTCGTCTGCGTCATCTGATCGCCCGTGGTGACCATCTTGGCGTTTGCACCGTAGGCTTCCTGGGCTGCAATCAACTTCGTCAGCTCGGTCGCGATATCGATGTTCGAGCTTTCCACCGATCCGGTGACCAACTGGCCCGTTCCGTTCTGGTTGGCATTGCTGATCCGGGCCAGTCCCGACCCGGCCGTCGCCGTGAATGCCTGACCGTTCTGACGCTGCAGCGCGTCTGGAGCCTCGAAGTTGGCGAGCGGGATATGCGCGATCACCCGAGTCTGACTATTGTCATAGGACGCCACCACGTCGCCGCCGCTGGTCATCGAGACGCCGGTGTAGTTGCCCACCTGCTCGCCGTCGGCCGTCAATACATTCTGGCTGTAGGTCGCGCTCCCCGCGTCGTAGGTCACGCCGCCGCTGCTGCCGGTCGGTCCCAGATTCAAGGCCACCTTCTGTGGCGTTCCGTTGAACGACAGGTTGAGGTTGAGCTCGCCCGTCGCTGCTCCCGCGGTCATGCTCGCGCCTGCCGCCGGTGTCGCACCGCTGATCGCACCATTCGCACCGAACGTCACCGTCGCCGAGCCAAGGTCGGAAGGAACGCTGTCCGCAGCGTTCGCGGTGACCGACCAGTTCCCCGCCCCAGCGTTGTAGGCCCACTGCAGCGTGACGTTGTGCGTCGAGCCCGACGCATCGACGACCTGCACCTGTGTCGGCGGGATCGACGAGGCATCGCTCGTATTCGGCAGGCTTGCCGAGTAGGTGATGGCCGTCGTCGGTGTCGCCGGCAACGGACTCTGGTCGATTTGGATCGGCTGTAGATTGCCGGTTTGTATCTGCCCGGAAGTCGGGTCTATATTGTAACCGTCTAGATACTCGCCGGATCCGTTCACGAGGTAGCCGAGATTGTTGAGCGTGAAATCGCCGGTCCGGGTGTAATACTGCGTCGTGCTGAACGTGTTCACGCCGCTGCCTGTCAGCTCGCTGACATTGAAGAAGCCCTGCCCGGAAATGGCCAAGGCGAGCGGGTCGCTGCTCTGCGTGACCGTTCCGTTGACGCTGTTCTGATACTCCGGTGTCGTTCCAACCGCGCCCGACTGGTTCTGCGAGGCCGTGCTGCTCGTCAGGTAATCCGTAAACGAGGTGTCGACGCCCTTGTAGCCCACAGTCTGGCTGTTCGCGATATTGTCACTGATGTTGGTGAACGCAGCCGACTGTGCCGTCAGGCCGCTCACCGCTGTACTGATAGCGCCGAGAAGAGACATGGTTCACCTCATCGAGACAATCTCGCCCATCAGGAGCATTTTGCATGCCAGCAAGCAGCCGGTGCTTTCAAGGTTGGGCAGGCCTGAGCGGCACGCTCAAGCAGGGCAGAACCTGCCGACCTGCCCAAGTCGCGCCGCTTTCACATGGAAGAATCTGCCGATCGCGATCGGCGAGCACGCGTTCTCCGATCGGAACAAGCCTGTGGCGCGGCTTTTGCTCACATGACCCGCGGACGGTACTGGACCTTCGGGAGAGTAAGTGCGGTGGGAGTCACGACATCGATCTCAGTCAGCCAGGCAGGGTCATCGGCGACGCAAAACAACACCGGCAGCGCCGACCCGGCCGACACCGGCTTTGCAGTCCTGTTGGCCAGCCTCGGTGGCGCGACGACTCCGGCCAGCCACAGCAGTCCAGACAACAACGACTCACCACCGCAGAACTCGCTCTCGACTGGCGTTCGAGCCGGCTCTCAAGAAACGAGCCCGTCCGCAAAAGGCGCGCGTCGGCCAAGCCACCGCAAGGACGATACAACGACGACCGCAAGCGATCCACCAGACTTCGCCTTGATCCCCGCCATCGTCCTGCCGTCCCCCGTCACGGCGGCGTTGCCGTCGACAGCGTCGGTTGCCGAAAACAGGTCCAAACTAAAGCCGGAGCCCCAGGCTGCCGGCGGAGTCTCCTCTGCAGTGTCCGCCTCGGAATCGAGCCGACAGCACGCACGTCAAGCGCTCAGCCACCAAGACGTTCGGGACCAGGATGCCACACAGGAGGCAGATCTGTCGGCACCCCTCGTCTCCATTGCTCGTCATACCACGACAAGCGAGGCGACCGCCGACAGTTCCGGGTCAGCGCTGGCCGAGGGCCAGCACGGTGTTGCACGGTCTCTGGCACACGGTGCCAGGGACCTCTCCAAGTCTGGTCTCGACCCGGACGGCTCGACGGTGCAACACTTTCAGCAAGACGCGGACGACCGGTCGCCTCAGCAACATGACGCGGCTTCGTCTCTGGATCCGCAAAGCCAATCACACGACACCGCCGTGCAGGAGTCGGCACCGCCCGACGTCTCCGCTCAGACGGCTCAGCCGCCTCCTCCCGTCCAGGTCCAGAGCACTCAACCAATCGCCCCCAGAACGTCGTCGCAAGCCGCCACTTCATCTGGATCTAGGCTTGGACCTACCGACTTATCTGCGGCGGATACGGACGGTCTCACCTCGGTCACTGTCGCAGCAGCAGCGGGCGAGCAGAAACCGATGTCGGTTCGGCTCGCTTTGTCCCATCTCGGAACCGTCGAGATTTCCGTCGATCGCGATGCCGCAAGCGCCGCAGTCAAGATCTCAACCGATCAGAAAGACACCCTCGACGCCTTGATGTCGGATCAGGATTCCTTGCGTTCAATTCTTCAACAGAGCGGGATGACAAATCCCAGCAGCACCATCCAGTTCACCATGCTCGGCGGTGGCGAAAGCCGAGAGAGTGGCGGCTTTCAACAGCAAACCTCGGATAAGCGGCGCAGTGACGACAGGCGCGGTGGGCTGGCGTCGACCAAGTCCTCGCCGGACATCTACATCGCAAGCCTTGCCGAGGCGCGTTTGCCGTCCGGCAACGGTTGTATCGATATCACGGCTTGAGCAAACGGAGCACGTGCAATGACCTTCACACTTGGTGCATCACAGTTGGCCGCCCTCTCGGTCGCCGCGAAGTCTGCCGCCAGCACGGCGTCCAGCTCGAGCTCAAGCGCAAGCATTGCCGCGACCGGCACGGCCTCCACGAGTGCTGCGGCATCGTCCAGCGACACCAGTGCCACAGCCCTCTCTTCGCTGTCGTCCAACTTCAACGATTTCCTTACGCTGCTGACGGCGCAGCTGCAGAACCAGGACCCAACCACGCCGATGGACAGCAGCCAGTTTACGACCGAGCTGGTGCAGTTCACGGGCGTGCAGCAGCAAGTGCAGAGCAACACCAATCTGACCCAGCTCATCCAACTGTCTCAAGATCAGCAGATGACACAGAGCTCCGGGCTCGTTGGCAAGCAGGTTGTCATCAGCGGCAGCACCGTTCCTCTTCAGCAAGGAGCGGCCGAAATATCCTTCTCAACACCTCAGTCCGAACCCGTGGCCATTTCGATCACGAACGCGGCCGGGCAGGACGTCAAGGACATCCAGTCGACGTCCACTGCGGGGACCAACACCTGGTCCTGGAATGGCACGGACAACCAGGGGAACACGCTGGCCGACGGCCCCTACAACGTTGCGGTCGAGGGCGCCGACGAGACGGGCACCGCAAGCCCGATTTCCTTCACATCGGTCGGAACTCCGACGGCCGTTCAGAAATCCTCGACCGGGCTCTCGGTCTCGTTCGGACCGACAAGTCTCGACTACTCGGCTGTGCAGTCGGTCGCCCCCTGACCTATGCCCGGCAAAGAATGCCGAGGTGTTAACCAGTCCGTAACGTCTTAGCGCGATCATCAGGCGCAGGCAGAACGCCGGCGCAAGGTGACGCAACGATGACGAGGCCCAAGCCTGACGAAGACACGTCCGCTGGACGTCTAGCGCTGCTAGACAGCCTCAAGGCGCTCGGTCCCGCCAAACTGGCTGCCATGGGTCTCGTGGCGGTCGGCATGCTCTGTATGCTGGCGATCCTGGTCCTGCGCGGTGGTGGCACCGCCGACGACGCCCGCATGGCGCTCCTCTACGGTGATCTCGACCTGCACGAGGCGGGTCAGATGGCCGACCTGCTCGATAAGGCACACATCCCGCATCAGGTCAGCGGTCAAGGCGACCAGATCATGGTCCCCTCCAGTGACGTGGCCTCTGCACGACTGCTCCTCGCCAAGTCTAGTCTGCCGTCAGGGGGCTCGGTCGGTTATGAGATCTTCGATCACAGCGACGCACTGACGTCGACGCAGTTCGACCAGGAAATCAATCAGACCCGCGCTCTCGAAGGCGAGCTCGTCCGCAGCATCACCCTGATCCAGGGCGTCAAAGGAGCACGCGTCCATCTGGTGCTGCCGCACCGCGATCTGTTCGCTCAGCAAGATCAGCCCGCTCAAGCGAGCGTCCTGCTGAGCTTGCGGGGCGCGACCCGGTTGGAACCCGAGGCGATCCAGGCAATTCTGAACCTCGTCTCCGCCGCGGTGCCCGGACTGAAGCCGCAATCGATTGCGGTGATTGACAATCACGGGAGCGTCCTGGCGCGCAACGGCGCCGCGGCGAGCGACGAGCTGGGATCGCCAGGCAGCGTGGAAGAGCTTCGGCAAGTCATGGAGGCACGCCTCTCGCGCAGCGTCGAGGACATGCTCGATGCCTCACTTGGCCCGAATAAGGTCCACGCGGAAGCCGCAGTGACGTTGGACGACGCGGCGATCCACGAGATCCAGGAGAGCTACGACCCCGACCAACAGGTCCTACGAAGCCAGCAGACCAGTTCCGACAAGACGCGCGCGACGGAGCCCCAGCAAAACACGTCCGTGCAGAATAACTTGCCAAACGCCGATGCCGGACGTTCCCAGGCCGGCAGTCAAGAAGATAAGCGGGACGAAACCAACAATTATGAAATCGGCAAGACCGTTCGAACATCGACACGGACCGCTCCACGTGTGCAGAGAATCAGCCTGGCGGTTCTGGTTGACGACGATGTCGCAATCGACAGAAACGGCATCCGCACTCACAAGTCTCGCAGTCAAGCCGAGCTTTCGCGTATGACCGATCTCGTGAAAAGCGCCATCGGATATGACGCGAAGCGCGGTGACGTCGTCACCGTGCAGTCGATGCAGTTCAATGATCAAGACGAGACCGTGACCGCAGCTCCGACCACCACGTTTCTGGGACTTGGACTTGCCAACGCCGACTTGGTCAGGCTTGGGCAGACTGCCCTGCTCGGCTTCATCATTCTAGTCATCGGTCTGTTCGTCTTCCGGCCAATGATTATCCGCCTCACGTCAGCGGAGGGCTTGAACGGGGCATCGCCACTTGCCGTCGCGCGAGCGCGACAGGGCCACGCGGGAAGCCTGACGATGACCGGCGATCGCCTCCTGCTCACGGGTCCCGAAGCGGGCGACGGGCATGCCGGCCCTGGAAGCAAGCAGGACGTGCAGATGCTGACCCAGTTCGAGATATCGCAGAACCGCAACTTGAGCACTCGCAGGCTGGGCGAGCTGGTCGAGCAATACCCAGAAGAAAGCCTGACATTGGTTCGGGCATGGCTGGCTGAGGGGACCGCGTGATGGCAACGATGTCTGGGGTCGACGTCCCGCTGATTGGCGCGCAAAAGGCGGCCGTTCTGATGCTTGCCCTTGGTGAGGAGCGTTGCGCCCGCCTTTTCGAGATGATGCACGAAGATGAAATCAGGGAAGTTTCCCTTGCAATGACGCGGCTCGGCGCTGTGCCCGCCGACGTCGTCGATCGGATTTGCGAGGAGTTCTCCGGGCATCTTGGCAACGCCGGCACTGTCCGGGGGAGCCTCGACACAACGGAGCGCCTCCTGATGAGCACTCTGCCAAAGGACCGGGCACAGCAGATCATGGATGAGATCCGCGGGCCCGCCGGGCGCACGATGTGGGACAAATTGGGCAACGTGAATGAGACACTTCTCGCCAACTATCTAAAGAACGAGTATCCGCAGACAGTGGCCGTGGTTCTTGGCAAAATAAAGCCTGAGCATTCCGCCAGAGTTATGGCACTGCTTCCCGACACGCTCGCGGTCGATGTGATCTTTAGGATACTGCAGATGGAGAGTGTCCAGCGTGAGGTTCTCGACGACGTCGAGAACACCTTACGCACAGAGTTCATGTCAAATCTGGTGCGAAGCACGCATCGAGACTCTCATGAGTTGCTGGCCGAGATTTTCAACAATCTTGAGCGGCAGGTGGAGAGCAGGCTGATCAGCGCTGTTGGTCAGGTCGATGTAGAAGCAGCCGAGAAAATCAAGTCCTTGATGTTTACCTTCCTAGATCTTGCACGCCTGTCCCCGCCGGCCATACAAGCCATCTTGCGTGTTGCTGAACGCGAGAAGCTGCCCGTGGCGCTCAAGGGAGCACCTCCGGCTCTGGCGAACACATTTCTCAGCGCAATGTCGGAACGAGCAGCCAAGATGCTCAAAGACGACATATCGGCACTCGGGCCTGTTCGACTCCGCGATGTCGACGAAGCACAGACATCAATTGTGCAAGTGGCCAAGGAGTTGGCCGAGTCGGGCGAGATCGACATCTCGCCGTCGGCCGCGGAGCAGATGGTGCTTTGATGTTCGATCGATCATCAACATCCCGTTCGATCCCGGGCGTTCTCTTTATTGAGGACTTCGATGCAACCGAAATCGTGAGTGCGCCGGCTGATCAGGCTGCGCCGCCGAAAGCGGTTGCCGGTCTGACGGAGCCGATCGAGATCGAGACCATAAAAGAGGAAGCTTTCCGTGCCGGTTTCGAGGCAGGTCAGAAATCGGCTCAAGAGTGCTTTTCGGCAAGGCGCGCAGACCTTCTCTCCCGGTTCGGAGAAGAGTTGTCTCGGGCACAGACCGAGATCAGAGAGGTGTGCGAGGGTGGTCTCGCCGCCATAACAGAGGCCGTTTTTGAGTTGCTGGTCCAACTTCTCCCCACCTTCCTGCAGACTCACGGGGAGACGGAGGTTCGGGCTGCACTGCGCTCACTTCTTCCGGCGCTGAGCGATGAAACAAGGCTTGAGGTCAGTATCCATCCCTCTCTCGAAGGCGCCGTTCGGGAGGAAGTCGGACGTCTCAAAATCTCCGTTCCCACAGCCTTCGTAGCGGACAGCAACCTCGTAATAGGCGACATCCGCATCAGCTGGCAGTCCGGAATGATCTCCCGCGATCTCGACGCTGTATGCCGTAAAGCTATTGATTGTCTTACGAGAGTGGGTCTGCTGAGCGGAAAGGAAGTGGCATCATGACATCCGACGTAGATTTGACCGAGCTGTCGGGGCCGGCGGTCTCCTTCGCCGAACCGACGTCAAACCGCCCTTCTTACAACCTTGATGCTGTCTATGACGTCCCCGTCACAGTCAGCGTTGTGCTCGGCAAAGCAACGATGCAGGTTAATCAACTCCTCAAGCTTGGCCGCGGGGCTGTCGTCGAGCTTGACCGCCGACTTGGCGAGGCCATTGACATCTATGTCAACAATCGTCTCGTGGCGAGGGGCGAAGTGGTCATGATTGATGACAACCGCCTCGGTGTTACGATGACGGAAATCGTCAAAGCGGATCGGATGAGCTGATACGATGCGACTTTTAATAGTCGGATCATTGGGTGGAGAGCTCGGGCGGGCAGCCGCACTGGCCGGAAGGCGCGGCGCAGCTGTCTTTCAGTCCGACAACGTCAGTTCGGCCCTCGAACATCTCCGTCGAGATGCCGCCATTGATCTCGTGTTCTGCGATGTGCGCAACGACTTCGCTGGCCTTATTCAAGGTTTGCGTGCCGAACACATCAGGACCTCTGTCATAGCTTGCGGCTGTGACAGTGACCCTGGTCTCGCAGCGGCCGCCATCAAATCGGGCGCTCAGGATTTTCTGCCGCTCCCACCCGACGCCGACCTGATTGCAGCGCTGCTCGAACGAGCTGCGAGGCAGGGACACACGCTCCTTGCTCGTGACCCGACCATGCTGACAGTCGTCAAACGTGCCGAGCTCATCGCGCCGTCAGGCGCCTCTGTCCTTATCACTGGCGATTCTGGTACGGGCAAAGAAGTATTTGCGCGATATCTTCACGAGCGATCGCGTCGCTCGGCGGGCCCGTTCATTGCGATCAACTGTGCTGCTGTTCCGGAAAATCTACTGGAATCAGAGCTTTTTGGTCACGAAAAGGGTGCCTTTAGCGGGGCCATCGCGAGGCGAGTTGGTAAGTTCGAAGCCGCTTGCGGCGGAACTCTCCTGCTCGACGAGATCAGCGAAATGGACCTTCGTCTGCAGGCCAAACTTCTCCGAGCCATTCAAGAGCGCGAGGTCGACCGGCTTGGCGCCACGTCGCCGGTGAAGATCGACGTCCGTATCGTGGCCACAAGCAACAGAAACATGCAAGCTGAAGTCGATGCCGGTCGTTTCCGAGCCGACCTATTCTTTCGGCTGAACGTCGTCAGCCTTGAACTTCCGCCACTCCGCGAGCGCCGGACCGACATACCGGTCCTAGCGAAGTTCTATGCGAGCCATTACGCGACCCTCAACGGATTGGAAGAACGAAGTGTCTCGCGGACCGCGCTTGATCAGATGCTGAACTACGGCTGGCCGGGAAACATCCGTGAGCTGGAGAACCGCATCCACCGCGCTGTTCTTCTCGAGGAAGGACCCGAGCTCACGCCAGAAAGCATCGGGCTGCCTTCGGCAATGCCGCATCCAGCTCACGTCGAGGCTACACATTCTGACGAGCGTCCTCGGCCGGGCCAAGAAGCTTGCCGCATCGAGGTGTCAAGTCTGGTAGGTCGCTCCGTCGAAGAAGTCGAGCGAGCACTGATCATAAGGACCCTCGACGAAACTCTTGGCAACAGGACGCATGCGGCAGCGATCCTGGGGATCTCGATAAGGGCGCTTCGAAATAAGCTCAAAGACTACGCTAAGCTTGGCTTCGACGTGCCCGCGCCTCATGCTGGCATCCCGGCCTGATGCAAGCCTCGGCGGAAGAGGTGTTGCAGGGCGGAGGCTTGAAGCTACCGGCATTTGCACGCCGGTTCGCAATACTCCGACCCGGCTCGGACATCGTCCTCGCCGTTGGCGTTGTTATGCTCTTGTCCATTCTCATCCTACCATTGCCGACTATCATTCTCGATTTTGGCCTCGCGCTCTCGCTGACATCTTCCGTTCTAATCCTGATGGTGGCGCTGTTTCTCGAACGTCCACTCGACTTCACAAGCTTTCCTACGCTGCTTCTCCTCACCACCTTGCTGCGGCTGGCGCTCGAAGTTGCCACGACCCGACTCATTCTTGGACATGGACACGAGGGCCCGCTCGCCGCCGGCCACGTCGTCGCAGCTTTCGGCGGTTTCCTCATGGGCGGCGACGTGCTGATCGGCGTCATTCTCTTTGCGATCCTCCTCGTCGTTAACTTCATGGTGATTACAAAGGGTTCTGGACGCATCGCGGAGGTTGCGGCCCGTTTCAGTCTCGACGCGATGCCGGGCAAGCAGATGGCCATCGACGCGGAACTGTCCTCGGGAGCCATAACCGAGAAGATGGCACGGTTGAAGCGTCGGGAACTCGAGGAGGAAAGTGGCTTCTACGGAGCCATGGACGGTGCCGCCAAGTTCGTTCGCGGCGACGCGATTGCAAGCCTACTCATCACGGCCATCAATATCGTCGGCGGGCTAACCGTCGCCATGCTCCGACACGGTATGGCGATCAGCGATGCTGCCGCAACGTTTAGCACGTTGACAATCGGCGATGGCCTTGTCTCGCAGATCCCCGCACTTCTGGTCTCGACTGCTGCCGGTATCGTCGTGACAAAGGGCGGAGTCGCGGGACGCGCCGACTCAGCTCTCGTCATGCAACTTGGCGGAAATCCGAAGCCGTTGGCGCTTGTCGCCGGCGCCGCCGGACTGCTCGCCTTGATGCCAGGCTTGCCGATGGTTCCCTTCATTGCCATTGGCAGCTTGGCAGGAGGCGCAGCTTGGTTACGCCATCGGACGCCCAAGCCGGTCGAAGCAGAGGATGCATCAACAGTCGCGCCGACTACCGCCAGCGCGCCGGCGAGCGACGCGCTTCGGATTGACATGATTAGGCTCGAACTCGGTTACGCGCTCCTTCCGCTGGCCAGCGGTGATGGCGGGCGCCTACCGGAGCAAATCCGGTCTCTTCGTCGTGGCATTGCCACGGAAATGGGGCTGGTTCTGCCTTCGATCCGTATCCAAGACAACATGCAACTCGAACCGGAGACTTACGTCGTCCGCATCAAAGAAGTTGAGGCTGCCCGGGGTCGGATCAGGCCCGACCGACTTCTGGCAATGGATCCGAGCGGCGGGTCACCAGATCTTTCTGGCGAGAAGACACAAGAGCCGGCCTTCGGCCTGCCCGCCCTGTGGATCGACCTGGCCCGGAGAGACGAGGCACTGTTTAAAGGCTACACAGTCGTTGATGCGGCGAGTGTCCTGACCACGCATCTGACCGAGACCGCGCGTGAGCACATGGCCGAGCTGCTGACCTACGCTGAGACACAGAAACTGTTGGACGAACTGCCGCGTGAACAGCAGCGACTTGTGGCGGACCTGATCCCAAGCGTCGCGACGACGAGCGCCGTCCAACGCGTTCTCCAAAGCCTTCTTGGTGAGCGGGTGTCGATCCGGGACCTACCGACCATTCTAGAAGGCATCCAGGACGCCGCCGGCAGCGGACTCAGGTCGATTTCAGCGATCCAGGCGCACGTCAGAACGCGCCTTGGCCGGCAGCTTAGTGAGATGCACACCGGACCTCAGGGCTACATTCCACTCGTGACGTTGTCTCCTGAATGGGAGGTGGCGTTTGCCGAGAGCCTGATCGGTCCGGCTGAAGATCGCCAGCTGGCGATGGCGCCGAGCCGGTTGGGTGAGTTCGTCGACAAGTTGCGCGGCGCACTCGATCGCTGTGTCCGGATGGGAGAAAGCCCGGTTCTCCTCGTCAGTCAGCACATTCGCAGTCACGTGTCGGCTATCGCCAATCGAGTTCGGCCTAACACGCCTGTTCTGGCGCAAACGGAGATTTCGCAACGAAGCCGCATTCGCACGCTCGAAACGATTTGATGCGATGACCTAATCATGAAAGTGAGGCGCTACGAAGCAGGTGAGCTCGGCACGGCAATGGCGCTGGTTCGCCGTTCCCTCGGCGAAGATGCCCTGATCCTCGAAACCCGGCAGGTCGAGTCGGGCTTCGAAGTGCTCGCGGCCGTCGATACACGTGACGACAACATCAAGCCTCTCGAGATACCCGCCGTTTCGGACGAGTATCTCGATGAGCGTAGGGCGGCGTTGGCTTGGCATGGCGTCAGTCCCGATCTGATAGCTCGCCTGACGGAGCAGGAGCTTGCGCGCGATCTTAGCCGGCGCCTTGCGTTTGCTCCGATTCAACCCGTGGCCGGTGACCGACCGCTGTTTTTTGTCGGAGAACCAGGATCGGGGAAAACCCTATCGATGGTCAAGATCGCCACGCGTTTGGTCATGAACGGAGTCAAGCCGTATCTGATCTCCACGGACGGTCGGAAGGCGGGCGCCGCCGAACAGTTGGCTGCCCTCACTCGCATCCTTGGTCTGACACTTGTTGTAGCCGACCAGCCGTCGACACTGCGCCGTGCGCTCGACATGCGGATTGAGAATGTCCCCATTTTGATCGACGGCCATGGCACGACTGTTGGATCGGCTGAGGACGATGCGGTCCTTCGATCGCTCATCGCGTCCATCGGCGCCGAGCCGATCCTGGTGCTCCCTGCCGGACTGGATCCGGCGGAGTCGGTCGAGATTGGCGCCTACTTCGCAGGCCTCGGAGCGCGTCGAATGATCGCCACCCGACTCGACGTCGCGCGGCGGGTAGGCGGGATCTTGTATGCCGCGTTGCGCTCTAGGCTCGTGCTGACGGAGTATTGAGTGAGTGGCGATGTCGTCGATGGTCTGACCGCATTCACGCCACAACTGCTA
>CAXUBM010000012.1:0-17582 GCA_964249235.1 uncultured Acetobacteraceae bacterium
GCTGCTGGTCCGACGCGATCCGGCCTTCATGGCGGTGTCGCTGCCGGCGTTCTTCATGCTGCTGTTCAACGCCGCGTTCGCCGTCAACCAGGTGCGCTACAACCTGATGCTCATCGTGCCGTTGTCGATCGCCGGCGCTCTGCTTCTGCGGTCGGTGGTGTCGCGTCGGCTGCTTCGCGGTTGATCATCTGGTCAGCGATCCTGGCGCGCGCGACGGCGACATAGTCGCGGGCCAACTCGATGCCGATGCCGCGCGCACCCTCGATTTCGGCGGCGACGAGCGTGGTGCCGGTGCCCGCGAACGGGTCGAGCACGACAGCGTCGCGAATGCCGTGCAGGCGTATGCACCAGCGCGGCAGATCGACCGGGAACGTGCCGGGGTGGTTGAACTTCTGCGACCGGCGTTGGACGGTCTTGTAGGGGATGAACCAGGTGTTGCCGCGGCAGCGCAGGTCCTGGGCGTGGCCGCGCCGGCTGATGTTGGACTTGTCCTTGAACGGCACGCCGATCGACAGACGCTTGAGCTTGACGGTGCCGCTGATGGTCAGGTGGAAGATGTGCTCGTGATTGTGGTGGAGGAAGCGCTCGCCCGAGATCGGCTTGAAATGGCCCGCCGTCTCGCTGGCGGTCGTGATCGACTTGACCCAGGTGATGTGGTTCTGCAGCGCGAACAGCGAGCGCAGACGGACCAGGAGTTCGAAAGGCAGCCAAGGTTTGCTGCTGGAGCCGCCGACATTGAGGAAGAACGACGCGTCGGGACGCATGACGCGCCGGACCGCGGCCGCGACCTCCGTCATCCAGTCCAAGTAATCCTTCTCGGTCAGCCGATCGTCGTAGGCGGTGTAATCGAGACCGAGATTGTAGGGCGGCGAGGTGACGACGACGTCGACGCTGGCCGCGTCCAGCGTCGACAGCACGGTCAGGCAGTCGCCGCAATGAAGCGCGTGCCTGCCGACCGGGAACGGTGACTGGGTCCGTGGTCGCGCCTTGGCGCTTGCCGGAAAGGAATTGAGGGGTTCGAGGCGGAGGGTCGATCCTTCGACCGCGGAGCGCGGGGCGGTGGCGAATCGGTTGATCATGCACCGAGGATGAACAGTCTCGGGGCAGCCGACAAAGGATCAGTTTGTGTAGGCCATCCGGATCAGGCGCCGGTGTGTGCGGGCCGCGGCATCAGCACGATCAGGTGCGCATTGGCGCGCAGAGCGGCGCGAGCACGGGCGACATCACCCCAGCCCAGGAAGATCGGCATATCGCGGTCGGCGGAGCTGTCCTGTGCGAACGCGAGCAGACGGATCGGGCCGGTGGCTGGATCGGTCGCGTCGACGATCAAAGGCACGCCGAGCGGCACCGTGTCGCGCGGCACGGCGATCGAGTGCAGGGGCTCGAGCGGCACGCCGAGGGAACCGGGAGCGCCCCGGCTCGGTGGGACGTCGTCGTCGACACGGAAGAAGACGTAGCTGGGATTGCGCTCCATGAGGTCCACCGCCTTGTCACGATGGTCTTCGAGCCAGTTGCGGACGTCGGCAGGGGTGGCGTCGCGGGGCGCGAGCAGCCCTCGTTCGATCAGCAGGCGGCCGATCGGCACGTAAGGCTGGCCGTTCTTGCCGGCGTAGGCGAGGCGGACCAGTCGGCCGTCGGAAAGACGGATACGCCCGGCACCCTGAAGCTGCAGGAGATAGAGGTCGATCGGGTCGGCGAGCCAGAGGAGCTCCAGGCCACGGCCGGCCAGAGCGCCGCGGTCGATGGCGGCTCGGGTGTCGTAGGCGACCAGCGCGCCGTTCTCCATTCTGCCGCTGCGGACGCCGCCGGCGGCGTCGGAAATGGTGACGAGGTCGTCGGGACGGGCGAGGACCGGTGTCCGGTAGGCGCCGCCGCGCGTCAGGCTGCCCGGGAACTCGGGCTCGAAATAGCCGGCAAGCCGGCTGGTGCCGAGGTCGTAGGCGGCAAAGAACTGCTCGAAGAAGCGGCGTGAGACGTCGGGCGTGCCGGCGAGGATCTGTCGGGCGGCGAAGCAGGCGGCAGCGTAGTCGGCGGGCGTGCCGGCGAGGCGAGTCGGCAGGCCGGTGCCGCCGAGGGGTTCGTGAGGAGGCAGCGAGGCGAACCGGTCGCACTCGCGCCGGAAGGCCGCGAGCGCGTCACCGTCGGCGAGCGCGCGCCATTGCGGGATCCGATCGAAGGCGAGCGGAGTGAGGTCGGGCGGATGGGGGGGATTCGAGGCGCAGGCCGCGAGGAGGGGGAGAACGCCGAGAAGCAAGGATTTCACGCGAGACGGTTTCGAACCTCCGCGACCGCGTCGTCGAGACGAATGCGGGTCTGCTCGAGCGTGTCGCGGTCGCGTATGGTGACCGTCCGGTCCGACAATGTCTGGCTGTCGATGGTCAGGCAAAACGGTGTGCCGATCTCGTCCTGGCGACGGTAACGGCGGCCGACGGCGTCCTTCTCGTCATAGTCGGTGGCGACGTGGCGGCGGAGTTCGCCGTAGAGCTCGCGGGCGATCTCGGGCATGCCGTCCTTCTTGACGAGCGGCAGCACGGCGGCCTTGACCGGAGCGAGGCGACGCGACAGGCGCATCACCGTGCGCTCCTGCGGCCGGCCGTGCTCGTCGGGCGCGCGATCGACCTCGTAGGCCTCGCAGATGAAGGCCAGCGTGGCGCGATCGGCGCCGGCGGCGGGTTCGATCACGTGCGGCACGAAAGTCTCGCCGCTGGCGTCGTCGCGGTAGGACAGGTTCTTGCCGGAGCCGGGATGACGCGGCTGTCCGGCCTCGTTGCGTTCGACGGCGAGCGGGCGCGATTTGGGATCGAGCTTCCCTTCCATGTGGCTGCGAAGGTCGAAGTCGCCGCGATGGGCAACACCTTCGAGCTCGCCGAACTCGCCGGAAGGCAGAAACGGGAAGGCGTACTCGATGTCGCAGGTGCCGATCGAATAGTGGCTGAGCTCCGAGGCGTCATGCTCGCGGGCACGCAGGCGTTCGGCGCTGAGGCCAAGGGCGCGGTACCACTCGTAACGGCGGTCGCGCCAATACCGGTACCAGTTCTGCGAGGTCTCGGGCGTGCAGAAGAACTCGCACTCCATCTGCTCGAACTCGCGCGAGCGGAAGGTGAAGTTGCGCGGCGTGATCTCGTTGCGGAACGACTTGCCGACCTGGCCGATGCCGATCGGCAGCTTGGCGCGGGTGGTGTCGAGCACGTTGCGAAAGTTGACGAAGATGCCCTGTGCCGTCTCGGGGCGCAGGAAGGCGCGGCTGTCCTCGGCGGCGGCGGCGCCGATGCCGGTCTCGAGCATCAGGTTGAAGTCGCGCGGCGGCGTGAGTGTGCCCGGGGTGGTCGCACCCGGGGCGAGGACGTCGCCCGTGCCGGGCAGGGAGGCGACGTCGACGAACTCCCCCTCCCAGGCGAGGTGGTCGGCATAGGAACGGCGCAGCTTAAAGAAGGCGAGTGCCGCTTCCAGTGCCGCTTCCTGCTCGTCCTCGGGCTCGGCGATGACGGCGACGAAGAGCCGGGTGCCGCGGTGCGCGACCCAGCGGCCACGCAGATGGTCGAAGCGGAACCGGCGCTTGGTCTCGCGGCAATCGACCATGGTGTCGTGGAAGAGATCGTAGTGGCCCGACGCGCGCCAAACCTGCGGGTGCATGATGATCGAGCTGTCGATGCCGACCATCTCGAAGGCCGAAGGCGCGCCCTTGGGGGCCACCAGGCGGTTATGGCGGCCGATCATGTCGTCCCACCAGGCGGCGCGGACATTGCGCTTGAGCTCGGCGCCGAGCGGGCCATAGTCCCAGAAGCCGTTCAGGCCACCATAGATTTCGCTGGACGGAAAGACGAAGCCGCGCCGCTTGCACAGCGAGACGATGTCCTTCATCGACACGGACGACGCATCGGGGGTCGAGCCCGCGGACCCGGCCGATGACGGTGCGGCTGGTTCAGTCATGGACATCAATCCCGTGGGTCAGGCGACCTTGGCCTCGCCGAGACGCCACGTGGCGTCCCCGGGGTAGAGGCGCTCGAAGATCCAGCGGTCGGCGAGCTCGGTGACGGCGTCGGCCCCGGTCACGGGCAGACCGTCGGGTCCGTTGACGAGGCTGATCTGGTCGGAGACGAAGCGGACCTCGATGCGCGCCCGCTTGCCGCCGCCGGGCGCATCGAGCAATTCGACCTGCTCGATGGTGGCGTGCTGGATCGACTTGACCTCGCTGCGTTGGGTCTGGCCGGCGGCCTCGCGGGCGGCAATCGCGCCCTCGAAGGCACCGTAGGCGCCGTCGGTCAGCAGCGGGCGGAGGGCGGCGCGGTCGCCGGCGGCGAAGGCCTCGACGATGCGTCGGAAGGCGGCTTCCGCGCCGCGCAGGAAGGCGGCAGGGTCGAAGCTGCGCTCGACGTTGCGCAAGCTGCCCAGGCGCTGGCCGACGGGGCTGGCGGGATCGGGCAAGGGGCGCGCTTGCGGCGTGGGCTCGGCCCGACCGTCGAGCACCGTGGGCACCGGCCGCCGGCCGAGGGGCTGGGCAGGAACCTCCAGCCCTGTCCGTTTGCCGAGCACGCTGCGCAGTCTCAGGACGAGGAACAGCGCGATCATACCGAACAGAATGAGATCGACCGGAACGCCGGCCGCGTTGAAGTTCATGCCGTCTCCGGGAAAGGCGGGCGGGGCGGCGCGAGGCCGGACGGGGACAAACTACGGTCAGGAGCCGCCGGAGGCAACGCGGGCGGCGGTTGCGCCGCAGCGGGCGTCGCCTCAGCTTTGCAGCATGTTCGTCCTTCGTCATGGCCAGAGCGAGTTCAACGCCGTCTTCACGGCGACAAAGCGCGATCCGGGGATCGAGGACCCGGCGCTGACCGCGCTGGGCGTCCGGCAGGCGGAAGAGGCGGCGACCGCGCTGGCGGCAGCCGGTGTCACACGGATCCTGAGCTCGCCCTATACGCGCGCCCTGCAGACGGCGTCGGCGATCGCGCGGCGGGCGGGTCGCGGCATCGAGGTCAGCGGCCTGATCCGCGAGCACTTCAAGTTCGTCTGCGACGTCGGCTCGCCGCGCTCGCGTCTTGCTGCCGCTTGGCCGGCCTGCGACTTTTCGGCGCTCGACGAGCGCTGGTGGCCCGAGGCGGACGAGACGCGTGAAGACGTGGCCGGGCGGGCGCAGGCCTTCCGCGATGCGATGGCGGCGTGCGACGACGAGGCGACGACCGCCGTCGTCTGCCACTGGGGTTTCGGGCTGGCATTGACGGGCCAGGCACTCGGCAACGGCGAATGGGTGGAGGTCGATCCGCGTGCGCCGGTGCCGGCGGCGGTGTTTCCGACCTTGTGATGCCGTGCTACCGGCGGGCGGCGGGAACGAGGCCGGCATGGAGGATACGATGGGCGAGACGATGGGCACGGTGGCCGGTGACGGGCAGACCCCGCAAGCGGCGCTGGTGATGAACATGCAATACGTGAAGGATCTGTCGTTCGAGGTGCCGGGCGCACCGGAGATCTTCGCCTCGCTGCGGGCCCAGCCGGCGATCGGGCTCAATCTGGACGTGCAGGTGCGTCGACTCAACGATCAGCAGCCGGTCTTCGAGGTGACGCTGGCGATCAAGGCGGAAGCGACGGAGCCGAAGCCGGAGGGCGGCGAGGGCGGCCGCAGCATCTTCATCGCCGAGCTGGCCTATTGCGGGATCGTGACGATCAACGGGGTGGCGGCGGAAAACGTCGAGCCGATGCTGCTGATCGAGGTGCCGCGGCTGCTGTTCCCTTACGCGCGCAATATTCTGGCCGACATCACACGCGACGGCGGCTTCCCGCCGGTGCTGATGCAGCCGATCGACTTCGTCTCGCTGTGGCAGCAGCGCCGGGCGGCGACAATGCAGGCGCAGGGTGGGGCGGTCGGTCACGCCTGAGGGCACGCCCGACGCGGCGCCGCTGATCCTGACGCTCTCGCTCGCGGGCGAGGTGCAAGAGCGGTTCGAGGCGCTCCGGCGTCTGCATTTCCCGCCGGCGCGCAACGTCGTGCCGGCGCACGTCACCGTATTTCACGCGCTTCCGGCCGACGGCGAGCGAGACACGGTCGCAGCCTTGCAGGCGATCGGCCGGGAGGGTTTTCCGGTCGACATCACCGGCCTTCGCTCGCTCGGACGAGGTGTCGCCTTCTCGCTCGCATCAAACGAGCTCGTCCGACGACGGGCGGAGGTCGCGCGACGGTTCGCGGGGCGGCTGACGCGGCAGGATGAAGCCGGCTGGAGGCCGCACGTGACGGTGCAGAACAAGGTGGTGCCGGAGGCGGCGCGGGCGCTGCTCGCGGCACTGTCGGCAGGGTTCGTGCCGGAGACGGCTTGGGCGGGCGCTTTCCACTTGTGGCGCTATCGGGGTGGTCCTTGGGAAGAGGTGTTGGAGGCGGAGCTCTGCCCTGCGCCTCGCTGAGGGCCTGGCGCCGAACCGCCTTGCGTTAAGCGACGGCTTACTGGAAGCAGCGCTTCTGGCGGCCAAGCGTCACGAGGGCATGGGCGCGCTCGGTTGCGCGATCGGATTTGATCTGAGCTTTCCTTCGAGCGATCGCGGGATCGGGGTCACCAGGATCGGGGCGAGTGCTGTTGAGCTGGGCGACCGTGTCGCCCTGCTGCTTGATGATGCCGTTCTGCTCGCCGATGCTCTGCATGATCTGAGGACAGGTCATGGTCGCGTCCTGGGCGAGCGCGCTGAAAGGCGCGGTAACGGCTAGAACGGCGACGCCGAGCTTGGTGAGCACTGACTTCACGGTTTTTCCCCACTTAGGCGAAGAGATTACGCTGATCGAGAAGCGAGGTTTCCGCCCCCCCGCGCGGTGCGGGAGGGAGGTTCGGCGGAACGACGGGGCCGGTCAGAAGCGTGCGGTGATGGTGAAGGTGGCGGCGAAAGGTTCGCCGGCGAGGCCGTCCTGGAACTCGACACCGGAGTACGGGTTCTTCGGCATTCCGGCGAAGCCGGGTTTGGCCGTCGCGGGGAAGTTGCCGTAAACGCCTGGCGAGATCTGGGCGTAGAAGTATTGGAAGTACTTTTCATCGAACAGATTAAGGATGTTGAGGTCGAAATCGATTTTCTTGAGGAAGGAGTGCACGCCGAGGACTTTGGCCGGGAGCGAGTAGTTGGCGTCGAGGTTGAAGACGACGTAAGCCGGCAGCTGGTTGTTGACGTTGGTGATCGTCGAGCCGGTGACGAAGTTGTAGTAGCCGTAGGTGCCGGGGGGCGGCGAGCCGGGGACCGGGCCGATGTTGACGCCGTAGCCATCGGCGCCGGCGCCGAGGTCGGTGGTGGTGTATTGCCGGCCGGTATACTGGCCCTGGAAGCGGACGTGGAGCTCGTCCTGGTCGATGAACTGGTTCTTCCGGTCGTAGTCGATGCCGAAGGTCGAGAGCCAGTTGGGAATGCCCGAGATCGGCGTGCCCCTGAGTCCGAGACCGAACTGGTCCTCCTGGACGGTGACGTCCTCGAGGGAGGTGGCGAGATATTTGGCGAGAATATAGGAACCGTTGGCAAACAGTTCCCAATGAGGCGCGAATCGCCAGTCGGCGCTCATCTCGACGCCCTTGAACTCGCGGATGCCGTCGTTGGTGTAGGAATCCTGGCCGAAATCGGGACCGGGATTCTGGTTTTCGAAGAAGCCGAAGTCGCGTGAGACTTTCTGGTAGTAGTAGTCGGCCGACAGGGCGAGGGTCGAGGTGTCGTATTTCAAGCCGCCCTCGTAGAGATGGACGATGGAGGGCGTCGGCGGGCCACCGACCGTATTGGCGCTGAAGTCGGTGGTGGGCGCGAAGAGGGCGGATTCGCCGTAGCTGCCGTAGGCCGAAAGGCCTTTCGCGGCGGGCAGGATCTTATCAAAGTCGTAGGTGACGTTGACGAAGGGCAACCATTCGCGATCGAATTCGTTGATCTTATAGTTGCCGATGATGCACGCGGAGCCGGCCGCAGCTTGGCCTTGGCAATAGGGGGTCGCGAGTTCGGCTGCCGACGGGGTGCCGCCGAAGGCTTCAGAAGTGTTGGCTCCGGTGGCCGTGGTTTCGAGCGTCACGCCGGGCGTGACGTGCAGGGTGTTCTGGAAGAGGTCGATCTTGTCCTGGGCGAAGCCCTGGTAGATGGTGCGGTAGACACCGCCGTCGACCGTGCTCAGGGCCGGACCGATGCCGCTGTTCGGGACGAGGTTGGCCATCGACTGCGGGACCTGCGAGTAGCCGCCGTAATAGATCGGCGAGTAGCCCTCGGTTTCCTTGGCGATGAGCGCGCCGACGATGATGGTGTTGCGGATGCCGTAGATGTTGGGCGGAGTGATGGTGACGCGCGGCTGGATGCCGTACGTATCAGTGTGATAAGTGTTGTATGTCGAGTTGTAGCCGCAGGGGCTGGCGTCGCCGCCGTTGACGAAGGCCTTGTTGACCGCCACCGGGCAGGCCGCGCTGCCCGGCGGATAGGCGGCGTTACCGTTGTAGGTGAAGATCGGCGGCTGATAGTTGTTGCCGCCCGGCAGGTAGGCGGCCTGGCTGCCGAAGTTGGCGGCCGTCTGATTGAAGGGCGAGGCGCCGTCGACGGTCACCGAGCCGTTACCGCCGTTGACCGGGAGGGTAGAGACGTTGGAGTAGGCCTCATTGGTGCCGTCTACCGGCAGGTAGAAGACCGAGCCGCCGACGGTGAGGTAGTCGTTGATATAGGTTCTGTCCTTCAGGAAAATTGATAAGTAATCGTTCTGTTGCGCGTCGAACTGCTCATCGGTCGAGTAGTTGGAGAACATGCCGTTCTGCGCCAGGTATGGCAGAGGCACGGGCTCGGGCTGGTAGAGGCCGTTGGCGGTGTTGTAGATCACGGTCGCCTGGGCGAGCGACAGGCCGTCGTTGTAAGGCTTGTCGAAGGCGAACTCCATGTTGTTGAAGTGCGCGGGGGTGTTGTCGATGTAGCCCTGGGTCGAAAGGTTGGAGTATTTCAGCAAGACCGAGGGGGCGTTGTAGCCGGTGCCGAGCGCGCCATCGAGGGCGCCCGAGTTGGCGGTAAAGCCTTCGGAGAAGGTCTGGAAAGAACCAACCGACGCGGTGACGTCGAAATAGGGATCGGGCGTCGGACGCAACGAGTCATAGGCGATGGTGCCGCCGATGGTGCCGAAGGTGTTCTTGTCGGGGTAGGCGACGCCCGGATAAATCGTGACGCCGCTGATCTGGTCGAGGTTGAAGCGACCACCGAGGATGCCGTTGAGGTAGGAGCCGGTGCCGCCGTTGAGCAGGTCCTGCATCGGGATGTCGTCGAGGGTCTGCGCCGTTTCGAGACCGCGCGTTCCACGAACGGAAATGACCGGCTCGTTATTGCCGATACCCTGCTGGTAGACGTTGATCGAGGGAGCTTGGCGCAGGAGGGTGGCGATGCTGCCCTGAACGCCCACCTGGGCAATTTGCTTGGTGCCGAGTTCGGTCACGGCGCTGGGCGAGTTACGCTCGCGGATCAGTAGCCGGCGCGCCCTGACGTTGATCCTTTCAGTCACTGGGGCCGTCTGCGGTCCGGAAGACGGAGTATTGACGCCACCTGTATTTGCACTGGGGCCGGTCGAACCGCTCTGCTTATTCGGCCCAATCGTACTGTTGTTGTTGCCAATTGAGTTGCCGAGCTGTGCGGCCGTTTGCGCGAGCGCGACAGGCACTGGTCCTGAAGCCAATGCCGAGGCCACCAACAGGCAACGGCGAAAAGAACGATCCAGTCTCATCTAGCCCAACTCCTGAGGGTCGCCGAAGCGTCCCGAGCTCCTACTGCCGGAACCGTTTTGCAAACGTCGTTCCATGTCGGTCAGCCTAGCGACCGTTGTCCGGGTGGTCATGCGCATGTCACGCTCGGTCGAACGGTCGAAGTTGGTTTGTTGCCGGTTTGCGTCCTCATTGCCACACCGATCCCACCCTTGGCCGGCAAGAGCGACGCGCAGCGTTGAACCTCGCGGAACCAGGCGACGCGATCGGTCGTATGTGCCGTCGGCCGCGATGGAGCCAGTTGGGACTGGGCGGCGCGGGCAGGAAATTTTGCCGGGCCAAGTGTTTCACCAGACGGCGTCGGGCGGCTGTTTGGGGCTTAGAGCCTCGCCTTTTTTCAACCGCTGACGGGCAGCCTCCGATCAATATGGTTGAGAGACACGCGAACGACTCATCCGTCTACGAGCAGGCGGACGCCAAACTTCCCGCAACACAGGCAATGACGGGCTGACAGGCTTCCGGGCGGGCGCGAGGACCGGGAGATTTCTCTGCACTGTCTGACTTGGTGTCCATCCCGAGTTCAAATGATGCAGAAAAAGGCAGCATGCCCGACCGGAACGGTGTCCCTCAGTCCGCGTTCTGGACGTGGGAGAATCCTGATGCCGGACGACACACCGCAGACACGCGTCGACGCCGCTTGGGAGGTGCAGGCGCTCTTCGCCAGCCGTGACCTCCTCGATCAGGCGATGGACGCTTTGAGGTTACGCGGCTTCGACCGGCATGATCTGAGCCTGCCGACGGCGTCCCCTCGGGCGGCCCATGCGACACCGGAGCAGGGGGCGGAGACGCCGAGCACGGTTATCGATCGACAACAGGCGCGCACGCTCGGCGGCAGTACGGCAGGCGTCGTCGCGGCACTGGGCGGGGCGATGATCACCGGCGGGGCTGGTGACGGGCGGGTTGACCCATGCAGCACTGGCGGCCGGCGGCGACGCGGAGACAGCCGGCCAAGACGAAGCGGCGCGGAAAGGCGAACTCGTGCTTGCGGTTGCAGTCCGAGACGCGGAACGTGAACACGTCGCCATGGAGACGCTCGTGCAAGCGGGGGCAACACGGACCGAGACGGTGACGCGTCAGGCGGGCGTCATCGAGCCAAGCTGAACGAATCCCGGCACGATCGTCTCAGTTGACCTTGATGTTGATCGCGGCCTGTTTGCCGCGTTCCATCGCCACTTCGTAAGCCACTGTCTGGCCTTCGTTGAGACCCCGTAGACCAGCCGCCTGAACGGCGGTGATGTGGACGAAGACATCCTTGCCGCCGTCCTGGGGCATAATGAAGCCGTAGCCTTTGGTGGTGTTGAACCACTTCACAGTGCCGACCGCCATAACGCACTCCGCCAGTGCCGAAGCCCACCATCGGCGGCAGGTTTCGATTGGTCGCCGTAATGGAGCAGGAAACGGATCGGCCTGTCAACGAAATCGTGATCGCTTGTCCGCCAGTCTGCGGCGAAACGAAAGGGCGGGTCCGATGGCCCGCCCTCCCGTGACAACAACCCTTCGAATTGGTCCAGTCGAAGGTCTCAGAAGTCCATGTCGCCCATGCCGCCGCCCGGAGGTCCACCGGCCGGAGCCTTCTTCTCCGGCTTCTCGGCGATCATCGCCTCGGTCGTCACCAACAAGCCTGCGACCGACGCCGCGTCCTGCAGCGCTGTCCGCACGACCTTCGTCGGGTCGATGATGCCGGCCTGGACAAGGTCCTTGTACTCGCCGAGCTGCGCATCGAAACCGTACGCATAGGCGCCGTTCTCGAGCACCTTGGCGGCGATGACGGCACCGTCCTCGCCGGCATTCTCGACGATCTGGCGAAGCGGGGTCTGAACCGCGCGGCGCACGATCTCGATGCCGACCTTCTGGTCCTCGTTGTCGTACTTCAGGTTCGACAGGGTGAGCGACGCACGCGCCAGCGCCGTGCCGCCACCCGGAACGATGCCTTCCTCGACGGCGGCGCGAGTCGCATGCAACGCGTCGTCGACGCGGTCCTTACGCTCCTTGACCTCGACCTCGGTCGAGCCGCCCACGCGGATGACGGCGACGCCGCCCGCGAGCTTGGCCAGACGCTCCTGCAGCTTCTCGCGATCGTAGTCCGAGGTGGTCTCCTCGATCTGCGCCCGGATCTGGTTGCAGCGGCCCTTGATGTCCTCGCCCTGGCCGGCACCCTCGACGATCGTGGTGTTCTCCTTCTCGATCAGGATCTTTTTGGCCCGGCCGAGCATGTTGAGGGTCACGTTCTCGAGCTTGATGCCGAGATCCTCGCTGATCACCTGACCGCCGGTCAGCACCGCGATGTCCTCGAGCATCGCCTTGCGGCGATCACCGAAGCCGGGAGCCTTGACGGCCGCGATCTTGAGTCCGCCGCGCAGCTTGTTGACCACCAGGGTGGCCAGCGCCTCGCCTTCGACGTCCTCGGCAATGATCAGCAGCGGACGGCCGGACTGAACCACGCTCTCGAGCAACGGCAGGATCGGCTGCAGGCCCGAAAGCTTCTTCTCGTGGATCAGGATGTAGGGCTGATCCAGGTCGGCGACCATCTTCTCGGCATTGGTGATGAAGTAAGGCGACACGTAGCCGCGATCGAACTGCATTCCCTCGACCACGTCGAGCTCGGTCTGGATGCCCTTGGCCTCCTCGACCGTGATCACGCCCTCGTTGCCCACCTTCTGCATGGCTTCCGAGATCATGCGGCCGATCTCGGCCTCGCCGTTCGACGAGATGGTGCCGACCTGCGCGGTCTCCTCGGGAGTGGTGATCTTGCGCGTGTTGGCCTGCAGCTCCTCGACCACCTTGGCCACGGCGACGTCGATGCCGCGCTTGAGGTCCATCGGGTTCAGGCCGGCAGCCACCGCCTTGAGACCCTCGCGCACGATCGACTGCGCCAGCACCGTCGCGGTGGTGGTGCCGTCGCCGGCGATGTCATTGGTCTTGGACGCGACCTCGCGCACCATCTGCGCGCCCATGTTCTCGAACTTGTCGGAAAGCTCGATTTCCTTGGCGACCGTCACACCATCCTTGGTAATGCGCGGCGCGCCGAAGCTCTTGTCGATGACCACGTTGCGGCCCTTGGGACCGAGCGTCACCTTCACGGCGTCGGCGAGAATGTCCACGCCCCGCAGCATGCGCTGGCGGGCATCCGCGCTGAAGCGTACGTCTTTTGCAGCCATAGTCTCGTCTCCTAGATGGACAACAGAGAAATCGGAATGAGTGTTGGCGTCCGGGGGCTCACGCCGCCTTCTGCGCAGCCGCGCTGCCCTCGACGATGCCCATGATGTCGCTCTCCTTCATGATCAGGAGCTCCTCGCCATCAAGCTTCACCTCGGTGCCGGACCACTTGCCGAACAGCACGCGGTCGCCGGCCTTGACGTCGAGCGCCGTGATATGACCCTGCTCGTTGCGAGCGCCGGGGCCGACCGCGATCACCTCGCCCTCCATGGGCTTCTCCTTGGCGGTGTCGGGGATGATGATGCCGCCCGCCGACTTTTCCTCGCCGGTGAGGCGACGGACCACGACACGGTCGTGCAAGGGTCGAAAATTCGCCATTTAATTGCTCCCGCCCGTCCAAAGCCCGGGCTGTCGATTCGCAGCCGCACCTTACCGAAGCACCGGCCGCCGCGGCGGCGGAAAACACGGCCGGCCTTGGCACTCACTCCAGGCGAGTGCCAGGGCTGATCTAGTCCCCGCCCGAAGCAGTGTCAAGGATGGCAGCACTTGAGGGGGTGGAGTGCCAAGTTACTGATCCGGCTACGTTTTCGCTTGTCTAAACAGTCGCGCCACGTCGATCCTTACGGTTGGCCCGATCACAAACAGGCCAGAGGGAATGCCGATCGCCAACGAAGAGGATGCTCGATGACCCTGCGACTGCAGCTCAAGGACTGGCGTCTGACCACCGCCGAAATTCTCTATCACCTGCCCGATCACCCGGGCGTTCTCCAAAGCTATGTGTGGCAGGAACTCGATCTCGCGCCACGCTTCCCGGCCCTGCACAAATTCCTGGATTTCTGGTCGCGCGAAATCGAGGGCAGGCTGCATTCCGTGCGGGTCGGCTCGCGGCTGCTGATTGGGCCGGCCGAGCTGCGTGCGCCGGGAGCCGTCCTCACCCTTCAGTAGGCGGCCCGGCGGACGCGCCGTCGGGCGCGTCCTCGCCGGGACGGTCGAGCCTGGCTCCGTCGACAGTACGCGAGGAGCGCTCGGCCTCGATCCGCTCCCGGTGCCGCTCGGCCTTCGTGCGACCGTGCTTGGCCCGATTGGCGCTGGCCGTCGCCCGCGCGTCCTCTCGGTTCCGCGCCTTGCGCGCCGCATTCAGGTTGACGATCTCGCCCATCCGGCGCTCCCTCCGCCCATCGACCAGGAGAATGATCGATGGGCCAGTTTATCACGCTCACCGCCGCCGACGGCCACACTCTCTCGGCCTACGAGGCCGGCCTGCCCGACGCGACCCGAGCACTGGTCGTCCTGCAGGAGATCTTCGGCGTCAATCATCACATCCGGACGGTAAGCGACGGTTTCGCCGACGCGGGCTTTCACGTGATCGCGCCGGCGCTGTTCGACAGGGCCGAGCGCCGGGCCGAACTGGCGTACGACAAGGCTGGTATCGATCGCGGAGTGGCGTTGCGAGCCGGCATCGACGAGGCGGCGACGTTGCTCGACCTCGAGGCGGCGTCATCCCACCTGGCGCGCGAAACGGTGGGTGTCGTCGGCTATTGTTGGGGCGGAACCATCGCCTGGCACGCCGCGACAAGATCGCAGCACTTCCAAGCGGCGTGCGGCTGGTATGGCGGCGGGATCGCCAAGGCGGTCGGCGAGACGCCCCGCTGCCCGGTGCAGCTCCATTTCGGGCTCGAGGATCATTCGATACCGCCGGCAGACATCGCGCTGATCCATGAGCGACATCCCGAGGTTGAGCTCTTCACCTACGAGGGCGCCGGGCACGGGTTCGGATGCGACGAACGGCCGAGCTACGACGCGAAAGCGGCGGCGTTGGCGCAGGAGAGAACGATGGCGTTTCTGACGCGCCATCTTTGAGAAAAGCAGGCTGGGGCTCCGCTGAGATCGCGAGGCCGACGGTCCCAGACCCCCACCCTGCGATCAGAACAAGGGTCAATGTAGACGCCGACGAAGAGGCAGGCCAGCCGAGCGACGCGCCGGGAGGGTCGCGGGCCTCTGACCTCATCTGGGGCAGCGCCCCATCCTCAGGTGAGTACTCGCCCCGCGACGGCGTCGAGCTTGGAGACCAGGCCTGCGTCACGCTTGTCCGGCGCAGTGATGAGCGCGAAATCGAGCGCACGATCGCACCCGTTTGCGCAGAGCGGCCGCGGCGCGCCGATCCGAGGCACCGC
Source organism: uncultured Acetobacteraceae bacterium (assembly GCA_964249235.1). Taxonomy (GTDB): domain Bacteria; phylum Pseudomonadota; class Alphaproteobacteria; order Acetobacterales; family Acetobacteraceae; genus CAXTPV01. The sequence goes on from CAXUBM010000012.1 coordinate 15,050, forward strand.
GGCGCGGACGAGGTCGCGCGCTCGGGCGGCGTTCTCCGTCATCACGCGAATGACGCCCTCGACCGTGACGCTGTCGTGGTCGGGGTGCCAGCAATCGTAGTCGGTGACCATGGCGATGGAGGCGTAGTTGATCTCGGCCTCGCGGGCGAGCTTGGCCTCGGGCATGTTGGTCATGCCGATCACGGCGGCACCCCACGATCGATAGAGCGCGCTTTCGGCCCGGGTCGAGAATTGCGGCCCTTCCATGACGAGGTAGGTGCCGCCGCGGGTGACGGGCAGGCCGATCGCGGCGGCAGCGGTTTCGACGTGGTCGCCGAGGCGGCCGCAGACCGGGTCGGCCATCGCAACGTGGGCGACCACGCCCGGACCGAAGAAGCTCTTCTCACGCGCGAACGTGCGGTCGATGAACTGGTCGACGATGACGAAGCGCCCCGGCGGCAAGTCCTCACGCAACGATCCCACGGCCGAGAGCGAGAGGATGTCGGTGACGCCTGAACGCTTCAGCGCGTCGATGTTGGCGCGAAAATTGAGCTGGCTTGGGCCGAGCGGATGGCCGCGGCCATGACGCGGCAGGAAGACGCATTCGACGTCGCCGAGCCGGCCGAAGAGGAGCTGGTCCGACGGCGAGCCCCAGGGGGTCTGGATCGTGCGCCAAACGGTGTCGGTCAGACCATCGACATCGTAGAGGCCTGAGCCGCCGATGATGCCGACGACGGGCGTGAGGATCTGGCTCATGCGGGCATCGTCCGGCGCCTGACGACGGAAACCAGCACGATCAGAAGGATCATGAAGAGCACGATCTTCACGCCCATCTGCCGGCGCTGGACGAGGTGCGGCTCGGAGGCCCAGGCGAGGAAGGTGGTGACGTCGCGGGCCATCTGCTCGGGCGTCGCCTTGACGCCGTCGGCGTAGGCGACGTGCACGTCCTCGAAGGGGTCCGGCATCGCGATCAGGTTGCCCGGGACGTGCAGATTGTAGGCGAGGCCCTGGCCGATGGTCATGTCGGGCGGCGGCGGCACGTAGCCGGTGAGCAGGCCATAGACGATGTCGGCGCCGTGCGGCTGTGTCACGGTCGCGCGCGACATGTCGGGGGGAAGCACGCCGGCGTTGGCGGCGCGTGCTGCCGCCTCGTTTCGGTAGGGTGCTGCGAAATGGTCGCCCGGCTGCGCGGGGCGGAGGACCTGGTGGCCGGCCGCATCCTCGCCGCCGGGAACGAGGGAGGAGGCGGCGAAGGCGTAGACCTGGTTGGCGTTCAGGCCGATGCCGGTGAGGTCGCCGTAGGTCAGGTGGTTCATGCCGTGGCACGAGGCGCAGGCGGCCTGATAGACGGCGAGGCCGCGCTGAGCGGCGCCCAGGTCGAAGCCGCCGAACGTGCTCTCGAAGCTCCAGTGCTGGGGCGCGACCGGGACCATCACCTGGGCGCGGGCGGCTCCGGCGGTGGTCACCCAGGCGGTCAGACAGAGTGTGGCGGCAGAGACTGAACGCATCAACGCGCCCCCGCGCCGCTGGCGGGAAGCGGCAGGGTGCGCTCGTAACGACCGAGCCAAGGCATCAGCACCAGGAAATTGAAGAACCACCAAAGTGTCGCGAGGCGGGCGTTCGGCATCCAAAGCACAGCAGTTTGCTCGGAGCCGGCGAAGGAAAGCAGCACGGCGTCGAGGATCAGCAGCCACATCGCCGCCCGGTAGCGAGGCCGAAACCGTGCCGAGCGGACGGGCGAGCTGTCGAGCCACGGAACGAAGAAGAGGACGAGCACCGAGGTCACCGCGAGGATGACGCCACCCAGGCCTGGAATGGCCCGCAGGATGGCGTAGAACGGAAGAAAGTACCAGGCGGGCTGGATGGAGGCGGGGGTCGAGGCCGGGTTGGCCGGTAGGTAATTGTCGTTCTGCGTCAGCGCCATCGGGAAAAAGAAGGCGAGCACCGCAAAGACGGTCAGGAAAACGAGCATCGTGATCAGCGAGCGGCCGGTGTGGTGCGGGTGGAAGGGCGCCATTTGGGCCGGCGGCAGTTCGACCCCGGTCGGGTTGTTGGAACCGGCGACATGCAGGGCGGCGACATGCAGGCCGATCACGCCGACTGCGAGCAGGCCGAGCAGGAAATGAAAGGCGAAGGCGCGATGCAGGGCGGCGGAACCGACCGCGTCACCGCCTTGCAACCAGGCGGCGATGCCGTGGCCGACGCCGGGAATGGCGCCGATCGCGTTCGAGCTGACCACCGCGCCCCAGTAGGACATCTGGCCCCAAGGCAAGACGTAACCGAGAAAGCCGCTCGCCATCACCATCAGCAGCAGCAGGGTGCCGGTCAGCCAGACGATCTCGCGCGGCCGCTTGTAGGAGCCATAATAGAGAGACTTCCAGGTGTGGACGTAGAGGAGTGCGAAGATCAGGGTGGCGCCCGCCTGGTGAAGCGAGCGGAGCAGCCAGCCCCAGTTCATGTGCCGATCGATCTCCTCGACGCTCGCGAACGCTCGTGTCGGGTCGGGCGTGTAGGCTATCGTGAGGAAGAAGCCGGTCGCGACCAGGATGAGCAA
>CAXUBM010000012.1:17592-17892 GCA_964249235.1 uncultured Acetobacteraceae bacterium
ATCCCGCAGACTTTCCACAGTAAGTTCAGGTAGCGAGGAACGGGGTAGCGGACATATTCGCGTTCGAAAAGAGAGATGACCGGTAGCCGCTCGTCGATCCAGGAAAGAACGGGGCCTCTCGTGTGCCCGAGTTCGATCCTCTCGCCAGACTGGCCGTCCATTCAGCGTCCCTCAAGTCAGCGGCCCCGCCCCGCGCGGCGCACCCTATTCGCGCGTCCCGCGCACCGCAACACGTGGGAGGCCAGGGCTCTGCCCAGGACCCGGGGGGGGGGGGGGGGGGGGCCCGCCGGCCGGGCCGCG
>CAXUBM010000012.1:17902-19524 GCA_964249235.1 uncultured Acetobacteraceae bacterium
GGCTCTGCCCTGACCCGCTGGGGTCGAGACCCCAGACCCAGTGACGGAGAGTCAGTTTGTGCGGAGGCGGAGCTTCTGCTGGGGTTCGAGGGGCAAAAGCCCCTCGCCTTATGCCCGCTGATGCCTGGCCCGAGCTCCACGCTCGATCGCAGCGGCGACCAGCGGGTCCACCGCCAGCTCGGACATCACGAACTCAAGCATCTGCAGAAGGCTCTGCCCATGCCGACTGGACGCGGCGACGACCTCGCAGGCGAGCGCATACGCCGTCTCCCGCAGGCGCGGCTCGAGGGCTTGGCGGATCAGCCGGGCGGCGTGATTAAGGCCGTCCTCTTCGCGCAGCAGCGTGACGGCCGCTTCGGTCGCGTGGACCAGGCGTTCGGACGAGACGTTGTGGAAGATCGGCAAGGTCTGCACGAGGCCGGTCATGACGCCGATCTCCCGATCGCTGATGCCGGCGCCATCGGCGGCGGCGACCAGCACCATGGTGCAGATCAGCGCTTCCTGGGGATCGAGCGCGGTGTCATCGCCGCCGCCGAAGCCTGTCATCGTGGTGCCGTCCATGGTCGTGTCCCGTCGCGTCGGATCGAAGATGCAGGCATGCCACGGAACCGTCAGGGGAGGAAATCGCGCGTGCGTGCGACGGCCTCGGCCAAGCCGACGCGCTCGACGATCACGCCGGGTGGGAAGGCGGAGAAGAGGCGGCTCGGCGTGCGGCGGTCGAGCAGCACGAACACGCCGCGGTCGCTTGCGGCACGGACGAGCCGTCCGAACGCTTGACGCAATCGCAAGCGGGCGATGCGGTCGTCGTAGCCGGCGGGGTCGCCGCCCGAGAGATGCAGGCGGCGTTCGCGGTGCAGGATGTCGGGGCGCATCCAGGGAACCCGCTCGAAGACGACGAGACGAAGCGCGCGGCCAGGGACGTCGACGCCGTCGCGCATGGCGTCCGTGCCGAGCAGGCATGAGTTGGTTTCGGTCCGAAAGACGTCGACGAGGGTCGCGTTGTCCATCGCGTCGACATGTTGGGCCAACAATTCGATGCCGGCCTCCTCGAGCGGGCGGGCGATGCGGGCATGGGTCGCGCGCAGACGCGAGATCGCGGTGAACAGACCGAGGGCACCGCCGCCGGCGGCAAGGAAGAGGGCGCGGTAGGCGCTTGCGAGCGATGCCGGGTCGCGGGCGTCGAGGTCCGTGACGACGAGGCAGAGCGTCTGCGATGCGTAGTCGAATGGGCTCGGCAAGGCGGCACGCAGGGCGGCGGACGGCAGGTATGGCGCGCCGATGCGCGCCTCGGCGGCGCGCCAGGCGACATCCGGGTCGGCATCGCCGTCCTGGTCGCGAAGGGTGGCGGAGGTCACGAGCAGGCCGTGGGCATGGGCGGCCAGGGTTATCGCGAAGGGAAGCGCCGGGTCGAGCCAATGGCGGCACAGGGCGACGTCACGGACGGTGCCGTCGCGGTGGCCGTGTTCGAGCGGTTCGAGCCGCACGAACAGGACGTGGCGTCGGCGCTCGCCGGGCTCGGGCGGCGGCTCGGCGGCGGCGGCGAGCATGGCCGACCAGGCGGCCAGGCGATCGAGGGGGCGGCGGGCGGGGACCCGGGACCGGGCCGCGATGCTGCCCCGCGT
>CAXUBM010000012.1:19584-19819 GCA_964249235.1 uncultured Acetobacteraceae bacterium
GCAGATCGGATTCGCGGCCTTGCCCGGTCTGAGTGCGAGCGGCCACCTGGCGGTGAAGGGCGGCGAGGAAACGCTCGGTGGGATTGGCCAACGCCTCCGGTTCGAGGACCGCCTCGGGCGCGTGGTTGCCGGCCAGGCGGGCCGTCCAGCCCGGCGCGGCCAAACCGGCGCCGGCGGCGAGGAGTGCTGCGTCGAGCGGTGTCACGAGATCCGGCTGGCCGGCGAGGAGATCGTC
>CAXUBM010000013.1:0-2561 GCA_964249235.1 uncultured Acetobacteraceae bacterium
TCTCCCCCAACGCCGACTCGCTGCGCTTCTTCGCCGCCGAGGTGCTTCCCGAGCTCCGCCGCCTGCTTGGGCGTCCCGAGCTGCGGCTGCGCGTGGTGGGGCTCAACCGCACGCGCACGATCGAGGCGCTCGACGGCGTCGATCTCGACCTGGCGGGCCTGGTCGACGACCTGGCACCCGAACTGGACCGCGCGCGCGTGTTCGTCGCACCCACCCGCTTCGCGGCCGGCATCCCGCACAAGGTCCATCAGGCGGCCTCCCTGGGCGTCCCGGTCGTGGCCACGGGCCTGATCGCCGGCCAGCTTGGCTGGGAGCCGGAACGGGAGCTCCTGGCGGCCGACGACGCGTCGTCCTTCGCCGCCGCCTGCGCCCGGTTGCACGAGGACGGGGCGCTGTGGGAGCGGTTGCGCGAGGCGGCGCTCGAACGTATCCGCGCCGAGTGCTCGCCGGCCCGGTTCCGTTCGGAGGTGCGCGCCCTGCTCGAGGCGGTCCCGGTGAGGGCGGTGCGCCGGACGAGTTCGCCACCAGCCACGCGGCCCGCGTCCGAGCTCCCCCGGTATGCCGGGCGGGCGGAGGCGGACGATGTCGCGATGGCGGTCCCCTTGGCCTACCCGCCGCCGATCCGTCCCGACCCGACCGACGTGGCGGTGTTCTGCCATGCCTTTCACGTCGATCTCCTCGACGAGGTGAAACGCTACCTGCGCAACATTCCCTGGCGTGCCGACCTCTTCGTCAGCACCGATACGCCGGCCAAGCGGGAGGCCGTCGAGCGCGCGTTGCAGGGCTGGAGCGGCGGCGCGGTCGAGGTGCGGGTGGTCGCCAACCGCGGCCGCGACCTGGCGCCGATGCTGGTCACGTTTCGCGACGTGTTCGACCGCTACGCCTACGTGCTGCACGTGCACACGAAGAAAAGCCTGCACGCACCCTTCCTCGCCCCGTGGCGCACGTTTCTCTTCGAGACGCTGCTCGGCACGCCCGCCGTCGTCAGGAGCGTCTTCGAGGCGTTCGACCGGTTGCCGCAACTCGGTCTGCTGGTGCCGCAGCACTTCGACAGCGTCCGCCGCTGGGTGAGCTGGGGCGGCAATTTCGCGCAGGCCGCACGGCTGGCCGAACGGATGGGGTTCGGCCTCGACCCGACCCGGGCGCTGGATTTTCCGTCCGGGTCGATGTTCTGGGCGCGCAGTGCCGCGCTGCGGCCGCTGCTCGACCTCGGCCTCGCCATGGAGGACTTTCCCGAGGAGGCGAGGCAGGTCGACCACACGCTGGGTCACGCGATCGAGCGGCTGCTCCTGCATGTTTGCGAGCATTCCGGCCATGGCTGGCTGAAGATCGCCGATCCGGCGCTGCACGTGGATGGTCGTCGGATCGTCCGGATCGGATCGCCCGACGACCTCGCCCGCTTCGATGCGAGGCACCGCATCACCCTGCTCGGTGCGTCCGCGCCGGCGGCGACCGGCGAGTTGCCGCCGATGATGACGACCGTTCCGCCCGGCCTTGCCCGCAGGCTGCGCGAACCGCTCGCCCACGAGGCCGCCTAGGCGACACGAGCATCGATGCGCCAGACCGGTTTTCGGGCGTTCAGCGGCGAGCCGGGACGTCTGCCGGATGCTGTGCTCGGCGGCTGGGCGCTGATCGAGGCCGAAGGCCTGCTTGGGTGCCGGAGCAGGATCCTGGCCCGTGCCGAGATCCTGCATGACGGATGCACCGCGGAGACGGTCAGGTTGCATCCGGCCGGGGGCGGCCGCTTCCGGGCCGTCGTCTTCGTCAACCCGACCGCGCTTGCCGTTCGGCTGCACGCGTTCGGCGCGCTGTCGAGACCAGCGGAGGTCGTGCTGCGTTCCGCACGGCGGATCGGCTCGCTGGAGGCGGCACGCCGCGTCATGAGCCGTCGGGGCGCTCTGCCGCCCTTGTTTCGCCGGCCCGTTCCGGTCTCGGTGTCGGGCTGGAAGGCGAGACTGCGGGCGGCGGAGGCGGCGGCGATTTCCGATCTTTCGATCTCCTATGCGGACTGGGTCGAGACGTTCGCCGCCTGGTCGGGCGACGACCTTCGGGCCGGGACGGACCGGCCCGAGATCGCGATCCTCGTCCTCTCGCCCGGTCCGGGGCCCGCGCTCGAGGCGACGCTCGCCTCGATCGATGCCGAGGTCCGTCGGGCCGTCGTCGGGCCGGACGGAGACTGGCGGCTGGCGGCGGCGGCGCTCGACGTCCGCGCGGATGGCTATGTCGGCCTGCTCGGGGCGGGCGAGGTGCTGGTGGCGCACGCGCTCGATCTCGCCCGCCGATGGCTCGCGGCCCAGGGCCTGCCGAGCCTGGCCATCGCCGACGAGGACAGGCTCGCGCCGGACGGTCGGCGCGGCTCGCCCGCGTTCAAGCCGGAGCCGAGCCATGCCTTGATGCTGTCGGGCACCCTCGCGCAGGGACTGTGGTTCGTTCGCGGCGACGTCGCGGCGGCGGCAGCGCCGCCAGTGGGCGAAAGCGGTGCTGCCGCCGGTTATGCTCCGCTGGCCCGGCTCGCGCTGTGGCTGTGGCGCTGGCGCGAGGGCGGCGATGCGGGCCGGCGG
>CAXUBM010000013.1:2571-19341 GCA_964249235.1 uncultured Acetobacteraceae bacterium
CACCTGCTGGTGTTCGGCTTCATCGGCAGCAATCGGCGGCTGCCGGTCGTCCTGACCAGCCGCCGCGACGACGCGCCCCTCGCGTCCGTCGCGCGCATGGCGTCGATCGTCGACGGCCATCTCGCCCGTGCCGACCTGCCGATGCGCGCCGTCCCGTCATGGCCCGTGCGGCTGCGGCCGGCGCCGTCGGCCGATCGGGAGCCGGTCGCGGCGCTGGTGCCGTCCACCCTGAGGGCACCGCTCAGCGAGCGATGCCTGCGCGCGGTTCTGGGCGGGACCGACGCGCCGGGGCTGCGCATGATCGTCGCCGTGGCGCAGCCCGAGCCGCTCGACGAGGCGCAGCGCGCGGTGGCATCCCGGCTGGCCGAGAGCGGCGCGCGCGTCGTCCACCTGCGCGAGGACCGGTTCAACTTCGCCCGCGCCGTGAACCTTGCGTCGCGGGAAACGCGGGCGTCGCGGCTGCTCCTGCTCAACGACGACGTGAGCCCGGTCTCCCCCGACTGGCTGGCGCGGATGTGTGCCTACCTCGCCGACCCGCGGGTCGGGATCGTGGGAGCACGGCTGATCTATCCGAACGGACGGCTGCAGCATGCCGGCGTGGTCATGGGCCTCGCCGGCTTTTGCGAGCACGCGTTCCGCGGCGAGCCGGCGGACGCGTCCGGCTACGAGTGGCGGGCACAGCTGCCGCAGCGCGTCTCGGCGGTGACCGGCGCCTGCCTGCTGATCGACGCGGCACTCTGGCGGCTGGCCGGGGGCATGGATGAGGGCTATCCGAGCGCCTACAACGATGTCGACCTGTGCCTGCGGGTCGACGAGATGGGTCGCGAGGTCGTGCTCTCCGACGCCACGCTCGTGCACCATGAACTGCAGACGTATGGCTCCCATTTCGCCGGCGAGCGCGCGGCCTTCGAGAGCGTCGAGACCGGGCGCATGCGCGCCCGTTGGGCGGCACGGATCTCCGATGATCCCTACTACAGCCCCAACCTGGACCTTTCACCGGGACTCGAATGGACGCTCGCCGTCCCGCCGAGGCTCGCCTTGCCGTGCTGACGAACAGACCGCCCCGGAATCCTCCCATGCCAGCCAAGCTTCTCGTCCCGCCGGACTTCCCGCTGGCCGGACTCGTGCCCGACCTCTCCGACGACGACCAGATGTTCCAGGAGGGGTCCGAGCCTTACCTGCGCGTCGGCCTGTCGGCGCTTCGCCTCATCGAGGCCGCCTGTCGCGACGCGCCGCCGCCGAGACGCATCCTGGACATTCCCTCGGGCCATGGACGGGTGACGCGCATCCTGCGCGCGCGCTTTCCGGACGCGGCGATCACCGTCTGCGACCTCGACCGCGGTGCCGTCGACTACGCGGCCGCGACCTTCGGTGCGAACGGCGTCTACTCGTCGCAGGATTTTCGCGGGCTGGACCTCGGCGAGCCCTACGACCTGATCTGGGTGGGCTCGCTCCTGACCCATCTGCCCAAGGACCAGACGGCGCGGTTTCTCGACTTTGCCGCGCGCCACATGCATCGCCGGTCGCGCCTGATCGTGACCACGCACGGCGCCTACGTCGCCGACCGGCTGCGTTCTTACAACTATGGGCTGACGGACGAGGCCGCCTGCGCGCTGCTCGTGGACTATCGCAGGCACGGCTACGGCTACCGGGGCTACGGCGGCGGACCGCATTACGGCGTCTCGCTGACCGATCGGGGCTGGCTCGAGGATCTGTTCGCGGACGGCGTGCTGGCGTTGCAGTCCTTCCAGCCTCGCGGCTGGGACCGCCATCAGGACGCGCTCGTGCTGCGCCTGCGCCAGACGGGCGGATTGCTGCGGACGCTTCGCGGCGGCTCGACGCCGACGCTGGAGCAGCGATCGGGCGAGATCGGCGCCGGCGCCGCACCAGGCCGCCCGGACGGCGACGGCGAGACGGTCGAAGGATTCGACGAGGACTGGTATCTCGCCCGCTACCCCGACGTGGCGGACGCGGTGGGCGACGGACGCCTGCCGTCCGGACTCTTCCACTACCGGACCTATGGCTGGAAGGAGAAGCGCGACTTCTGCGATCCGGCGCGTCTGTTCGAATACCGGCCCCGATCGACACGCCGCCGCCCCGATGTCGGTGTGGGCGGCTTCCGGCGCGACGCGCGCGTCGACGAGATCTGGTCGCAGGATCCGACCGAGGAGGCCGAGGAGAACGGCCGCTACTGGATGGCACACCCCTCGGTGCGGGCCCGCGTCAACCGGCTTGCGACCGGTGACGAGAGCAGGGACGCCTATGACCGCCTCGCCACGCTGGCGCGGGATCGGGGAATCGCGGTGCCATTCAGGCACGCCGTCTCGCTCGGCTGCGGCTTCGGCGCGCTCGAACGCGACCTCTACGGGCGCGGCCTGTTCGCCCGCATGGACGCCTACGATCTGGCCCGCGGCGCCATCGACGAGGCGTCGCGCCAGGCCGAGGCCCTGGGGATGAGCGGTCTGCGGTTTCACGTCGCCGATCTCGAGCGCGTCAGGTTCCGTCCGCGGTCGGTGGACGTGGTCGTCGCGCATTCCGCCGTCCATCACGTCGAACGGCTGGAGGCCCTGTTCGAGGTGGTGCGGCGTTGTCTCCGTCCGGACGGGCTGTTCCACCTCAACGAATTCGTCGGCCCGACGCGCTTTCAGTGGAGCGACCGGCAGATCGAGCTGACCAACCGGTTCCTGGCCGGCCTGCCCGAGCGCCTGCGCCGGTTGCCGTCGGGCAAGCCGAAGGAGGATCTGCGGCGCCCCACGGTCGACGAGATGGTCGCGGCCGATCCGACCGAGGCGGTGCGGTCGGCGGAGATCATGGACGTGCTTGGCCGGACCTTCGACATCGTCGAGGTGCGAAAGCTGGGCGGCGCCTTGCTGCACCTCGCGCTCGGCGGGATCGCCCAGAATTTCGACCCGGACGACGAGGCGGAGGCGCGGCTGCTGTCGGATCTGTTCGCGACCGAGGACGGCGCCTTGGCGGACGGATCGATCGGGAGCGACTTCGCCGTCATCGTCGCCACGCCGAAGAGCTGACCGACCGGTCCGTGGACGGCGGCGTCGCGTCGTCCGGGCGAGCTGGCCGGGTCGGACGCGCGCCTGTAGAACGGGCCCGCCCTGCCGGCGCGAGATCGAATTTGGCCGTCTATGACTGCTTCACGTTTTTCAACGAGCTCGACATCCTCGAGGTTCGGCTGGAGGAGATGGCCGCCGCCGTCGACGTCTTCGTCCTCGCGGAGGCGACCACGACGTTTCAGGGCAAGGCCAAGCCGCTCTTCTTCGACGAGAATCGGGCGCGCTACGCCCGCTTCGCCGACAAGATCTCGCATGTGGTCGTCGAGCGGTGGCCCAGCGAGGAACCTTGGGACCGGGAACGGTTCCAACGCGACGCGCTCCGGCGCGGACTCGGCGGCGCCGACCCGCAATCCACCGTCCTGATCTCGGATGTCGACGAGATCCTGCGGCCGGCGGCGATCGAGGCGTGCGTCGCGCGCGCCGCCTTCAGCTTCTTCGAACTCGACATGTTCCTCTACTTCATGAACTGGCACGCGGGTCGATGGGTGAAGTCGTACGGCGCGCCGATGGCGGTGATCGAGGGCATGCCGAGCCTCTCGGCGCCGCGCGAGACCGAGCCGTTGCGATATCTGGCCGACAGCGGCTTGGCCGCCGCGAACATCGTCGAGCAGGCCGGGTGGCACTTCTCCTGGCTCGGCGGCGTGGATCGCATGATCGCCAAGCTGGAGGCGTTCGCACACACCGAAAGCAGCGTCCAGCGCTGGCGGGAACCGGCGCTGCTGTCGAGGGAAATCGCCAGCCGTCGCTTCTTCAACGACGGCGCGGTGCTCAGCGAGGTCGCCGTCGACCGGTCGTTCCCTCGGTTCGTGCGCGACCGCCGGCGCGACTTCGAGCGTCTCGGCCTGCTCCGCGCGACCGGACGCTTCCGGACGCGGCCGCTCGCCAGCTTGGTGCGCAAGCGTCTCGGCCTCGACCGGCGCTGATCGGCACCTGCTCGCGACCGTTTGCATTTGCGTGGGCGGCAGGGCATTCCCTCCCTGGCCCCGCCGCGCGGGGACATCTTCGGGAGGGCGGTCTTGGTGCTGTCGCGTTTCGCGGTCGGGAGAAACGCGCGCCGGACCGCGAGGCTCGCGGCGGTCACCGCCGTCTTCCTGCTCTGCGCCGCCGCCATCATGCCGCTGGCCCCCTCGTTTCCGGGCCCGTTCCTCGATGACGGGTGGCAGTTCGGGCTGAACGCGGCGCTGGCGCGCCATCTCGTCTTCGGCCGGGACATCCTCTTCACGTTTGGACCTTACGGGGTCGTCTACACCGGCCTGTACGGCCCGGCGACGGACCGGCTGGCGATGGCTGCCTGCGCGCTGCTCGCAGTGGCGGCCGGGGCCGGTCTGGCGCTGCTCGGCCGCGGCGGGCGCCTATGGGTGGCGCTGGGTCTCGCCTTTTCGCTCGGCGCGTTCGTGCTGCGCGACCCGGTCTTCCTGATGCTGCCGGCCTGCTTCGTCGCGTTGGCGGCGACGGAGCGGCCGCCGCGCGGCGCCGGGTCGGCCGGTCTGCTGCTCCTGGCCGCGTCGCTCGGGGTGCTGGTGCTCGTCAAGGGGACGTTCGGGGCGGCGTCCGGGGTGGCCGTCTGTGCGGGCGCGCTGGCCTTGGTGCTGCGGCGGCGGTTCAGGCTCGCCGGGGCGGTTCTGGTGACCGCCCCGGCCGCTTCGGTCCTGGCCTGGCTTGCCGCGCACCAGCCACTGTCGGCATTGCCGGACTTCCTGCACGCGCAGAGCCGCATCATCGCGGGCTACACGGAGGCGATGTCGTTGCCGGGCCCGGCCCTGGACGTCGGGGTGTTCGTCGCCGCCGCCGCCTTGCTGATGCTGCTCAACCTCGCCTCCTTCAGGAGCAAGGGACCGCCCGGACTGGTCCTCGGCGCCTGCATGGCGGTCCTGCTGTTCCTGGCGTTCAAGGCCGGGTTCGTACGCCACGATGGCCATGCGGCGGCGGCGGCCGGCAGTCTGGCCGTGTTCGGCGCGGTTCTCGCACTCGCTGGCCGGGACCGGCAGTCGCTTGCCGGCCTTGCGGTGGCGATCCTCGCCGCCGCGCCGATCTATCGCGACGCGTTGGGCATCGGCGTGCGCGCATCCGTCCTCACCGCGGTGCGGCACGACCGAGACGAGGCCGCCGGTCTGCTCGACCGCCTGCGCGCCGGTCAGGCCAGGCGGGTCGGTTACGAGCGGGCGCTGGCGGCGATCCGTGCGCAGTTTCCGCTGCCGGTGCTGCGGGGAACGACCGACATCTATGCCTATGGCCAGTCGGTGCTGCTGGCCAACGGCCTCGACTGGGATCCCCGCCCGGTCCTGCAGAGCTACTCCGCCTACGAGCCGGACCTCGAGGCGGCCGACGCCCGGCACCTCACCGGGCCTCACGCGCCCGAGAACATCGTCTTCACGGTGGCGTCCATCGACAACCGCCTGCCCTCGCTCGATGACGGCTCGAGCTGGCTGCCGCTCCTGTCGCGCTACGCGCCGGTCGGCCTGTGGGGCGAGGCCGCGATCCTGCGCCTGCAGCCCAAGGCCCAAGGAACGGGCGACCTGCTCGGGCCGGCGACGAGGCGCGTTGCCGAGCTGAACCGGGCCATGGCCTTGCCGGCCGGCGGCCAGCCGCTCTGGGCACGCGTCGACGTCGCGCCGACGCTGGCCGGACGGGTGCTGGCGGTGATCTTCAAGCCGCCCCCGCTGCAGATCACGATGCGCTTCGCGGGCGGCGTGGCGCGCACCTTCCGGTTCGTCAGCACCATGGGGCGCGCCGGCTTCCTCCTCTCGCCGCTGGTCGGCCAGGCGGTGGAACTGCTGGCGCTCGAGGTGCCCGGCGCACCTGCCTGGGCCGACATGGTGCCGCGGTCGGTCGAGATCGGGGGCGACCCGCGCTTCTGGCGGCAGCGCCTGCTGCTGACGCTGTCGCCTGTCTCGGTGCCGCAGCGCGCTTCGGTGCGCAACGTCCTGTTCAGCCGCCCGGTGGTGTCGGTGCCGCCCACCGACAGCGACACCAATTGCTGGCTCGACGGCATCGACGGCGCGTTGGTCGACCATGCCAAGCCGCTTTCGGCCGGCGGACTGGTGCGGCTGACGGGCTGGGCTTTCGGCGGCGGGACGGCACCCGCCGAGCCGAGCGCGGTCGCGATCACCTTGCGGCTGCCGGACCGTGAGCTGCGGTTCGACGCCACCCGGACCGACCGTCCCGACGTGGGCCGCCATTTCGGCCAGCAGCACCTGGTCAGGACGGGCTTCGAGGCGCTGGTCGACCTGGGCGGCCTGCAGGGTGACGGCACGCTCGGCATCGACGTCTCGGCGGCTCGGCGGCGCTGGGGCTGCACGCTGGGCGCCGTCCACCTGGTGAGCGGCGGGGCGTGAACGGCGAGGCGCAGACGAGCTTGCGGCCGCCGATCGTCGTCGATCTGGACGGAACCCTGCTGCGCACGGACACGCTGGCGGAGAGCGCCTTCGCCTTGGCGGGCCGGACACCCTCGCACCTGCTGCTCATGCCGTTCTGGCTGATCCAGGGCGGACGCGCGGGGCTGAAGCGGCAGATCGCGGAGCGGGTGGCGCTCGACGTGGAGCGCCTGCCCCGCGACGAACGCCTGGTGTCCTGGCTCCGCCACGAGCGGGAGATGGGCCGGCGCCTGCATCTCTACTCGGCCGCCGATCAGTCCATCGTCTCGGCGGTCGCGTCCTCGATGGCGCTGTTCGACAGCGCCCGCGGCAGCGACGGCCTGATCAATCTGTCCGGCCGCGCCAAGCTCGAGGCGATCCGCGCGGCGCTGGGCGAGCGCTTCGTCTACGCCGGCGACAGCCGCAAGGATCTGCCGATCTGGGACGCCTGCGGAGCGGCGGTGCTGGCCGGGCCCGCGTCGCTTCGCAAGGCGCTCCCGGGGACGGTGCGGATCGAGGCGGCGTTCCCGCGCGCGCGGGGCGACCTGCGGACCTGGAGGCGCGCGCTGCGGCTCCATCAATGGGCGAAGAACGGACTGGTCTTCATCGCGCCGGTGCTGGGCGGTGCCTTCGTCACCGGCCTGGCGCACGCCCTCGTGGGGTTCGTGGTCTTCGGGCTGATCGCGTCGGCGACCTACCTGGTCAACGACATGCTCGATCTCGGGCATGACCGGCTGCATCCGCGCAAGCGCCTGCGGCCGCTGGCCTCGGGCGCGATCGGATTGCTGGACGGGCTGAAGGCGGTCGCCCTGATGGGGATCGCCGCCGGCCTGCTGATGCTGGCGCTGCCGGGATCGTTCGCCATCGTCGCTGGTGTCTATCTGGTCGTGACGCTCGCCTACTCGCTCCACGTCAAGCGGCGTCTGATGCTCGACGTCTTCACGCTGGCGGGCCTGTTCACGATCAGGGTGGCGGCCGGCATCGCCGTCGTGCAGCACCCGGTCTCGCCGTGGCTGATCGCGTTCTCGATGTTCTTCTTCCTCAGCCTGGCGTGCATGAAACGCTACGGCGAATGCCTGCTGATGACGCGGGAAGGGATCGGCATCCTTGCGGGGCGCGCCTACGTGCCGTCGGACGCGCCTTGGCTGATGGCGGTCGGCGCCGGCAGCGCGTTCTCGGCGATGTCGACCTTCTTTCTCTTCCTGGTCAGTCCGGGCTCGCCGGTGCTGTCCTACCCGCATCCGTACTGGATGTGGCCGATCTGCATCATCCTCGGCTACTGGATCTGCAGGAGTTGGGCGCTGGCCTCGCGCGGCCTGATGAACGACGACCCGGTGCTGTTCGCGTTGCGCGATCGGCTCTCGCTGGTGCTCGCCGGCGCGACGGTCGCGCTCATGGTCCTGGCGCGCGGCTGAGGGTGACCGACTATCTCTCCTGGGGCCGCACCACCCGTCCTCGCCAATCGGTGCTGCGGCCGTCGTTCGCCGACGAGCTGCCCGCCCTGCTGCGCCGCGCGGCGCCGCCGGTCCTGGCGTTCGGGAACGGGCGGTCCTACGGCGATGTCTGCCTCAACGATGGCGGCACGCTGATCGACATGCGCGGTCTGCAGCGTCTGGTCGCCTTCGACGCGGAGTCGGGTGTGCTCGAGGTGGAGGCAGGGGTGACGCTGGCATCGGTGCTGGCGCTCCTGACCCGGACCGCGACGCGAGCCCGCACCTGGTTTCTGCCGGTCTCGCCGGGGACGAAGTTCATCACGGTTGGCGGTGCGATCGCCAACGACGTGCACGGCAAGAACCACCATCTCGCCGGCTGCTTCGGCCGGCATGTGCTCTCGCTGCGTCTCCTGCGCTCCGATGGCGAGACCCTGCGCTGCTCGCCGCAGGAGAACCGGGACCTGTTCGCGGCCACGATCGGCGGCCTCGGGCTGACCGGGCTGGTGCTGTCGGCGACCATCCAGCTCAAGCGGGTCGCGTCCATGTGGCTGGAGTGCGAGGACGTGCGGGTGGACAGCCTCGCCGGCTTCACGGAATGGTCCGAAGCCTCGAAAGTTTGGGACTACACGGTTGGCTGGATCGACTGTCTGGCGGGTGGCGCGCATGTCGGGCGGGGCATCTTCACGCGCGCGCGCCATGTCGAGCGGGACGGGCCCGCGCCCACGCTGGTCGCCCGGCCGCGTCTGCGCGTGCCGCTCGACGCGCCCGCTGCCGCGCTGAACGGCCTGACGGTGTCCGCCTTCAACGCGCTCTACTGGCGGCGTGCGCCGCGAACGCCGGGGCGCGCGCGGATCCGCTCCTACGAACCGGTGTTCTATCCGCTGGACGCGCTGGGAGACTGGAACCGGATCTACGGGCGGCGCGGCTTTCACCAATATCAATGCGTGCTGCCCGGCGCCGCTTCGGCGATGGCGCCCCTGCTCGAGGCGATACGCCGGACGCGGCAAGGCTCGTTTCTCGCCGTGATCAAGCAACTCGGCGACGTGGCGTCGCCCGGGCTGCTGTCGTTTCCGCGCGCGGGCACCACGCTGGCGCTCGACTTCCCGCATCGGGGAGCGTCCACACTGGCATTGCTCGAACGGCTCGACCAGCTGACCGAGCAGGCTGGCGGGCGGGTCTATCCGGCCAAGGACGGGCGCTTGAGCGCGCGTCGCTTCCAGCACTACTTTCCGCACTGGCAGGAGTTCGCCCGGCACGTGGACCCTCTCTTCTCGTCCAGCTTCTGGCGGCGTGTGAGCGCAGCTTGAGGAACGTCGCCATCGTCGGCGCGACGTCGGCGATCGCCATGTCGGTCGCGCGCCGCTACGCCGAGGACGGCGCGCGCCTGTTCCTCGCCGCCCGCCACGACGCGCGGCTCGCCTCGGTCGCCGCAGATCTCGGCCTGCGCGGCGCCACCGTCGCGGGCACCGCCTGCGTGGACCTCGCCGACCCGTCCTGCCACCGTGGACTTGTTGCCCAGGCCGACCGTGCGCTCGGCGGCATCGACGCGATCCTGATCGCCTTCGGCACCCTGGGCGACGAGGACGAGGCCAGGCGCGACCACCGCGCGATGTGGCGGGAGATGACGACGAATTTCCTCGCCCCGGCCAACCTGATGCACGAGGCGGCCCGCGTGATGTCGGGCGGGACGATCGCGGTGATCGGCTCGGTGGCGGGCGACCGCGGGCGGCAGAGCAACTATGTCTACGGCGCGGCGAAGGGCGGCCTGCGGGTGTTCGCGCAGGGTCTGCGTCACCGGCTCGGGACCGGGCCACGGATCGTGCTTGTGCAGCCGGGGCTTGTCGACACGCCGATGACGAGCGGGCTGCCGAAAGGGGGGCCGCTCGCCCGGCGGCTGTGGGCAACGCCCGAGCGGGTGGCGCGCGACATCAGGCGGGCGATGGACAGGGGACGGCCGGCCATCCTCTACACGCCGTCCTTGTGGCGGCCGGTGATGCTCGCGGTGCGAATGCTTCCGGATGCCGCGTTCGGGAAGATCCGGCTGTGAGCGAAGGCCGGGGCGCTGCCCCGGACCCCGTCGGGGCGGGCGGCCCCGGACCCGCGTCCTTGCGGGGCGAACGCGTCGTGCTGTTCGGGGCGGCCGGGTTGGTGGGGCAAAATCTCGTGCCGTTGCTCAAGGCGCGGGGCGTGTCCGATCTGGTGTGCATCGACAAGCACGCGGCCAACACCGCGATCCTGCGACGCCTGCATCCCGATGTGGAGGTGATCGAGGCGGACATGGCGGAACCGGGGCCTTGGCAGGCGGCGTGCGCGGGTGCGACCGGCGGCGTGATGCTGCAGGCGCAGATCGGCGGCGAGCGCGGCGAGGCCTTCCAGCGCAACAACGTGGACGCGACCCGTCACGCGTTGGCGGCACTGGCGCAAGGCGGCGTTCCCTATCTCGTTCACCTCGGCACGTCGGCGACGAAGTCAGCGGCGCGCGACTGGTACACCGAAAGCAAGCGCGAACAGGAGCGGCTGGTGGCGGCCAGCGCGATCGCGCACGCGTTGCTCCGGCCGACGCTGATGTTCGGCCCGTTCGATCGCAAGCATCTCGGCTGGTTGTCGCGCTTCATGATGCGGACGCCGGTGTTCCCGATCCCGGGGCATGGGCGCTATCTGCGGCAGCCGCTCTACGTGCGCGACCTCTGCGCCATCGTGACGGCCTGCCTCGAGCGGCGCATCGTCGGCGACTTCGACATCACGGGCCGGGAACGGATCGACTATGTCGACCTCATCCGCACCGTCAGGCGGGAGGCCGGCGGGCGCGCGCGGATCGTGCACCTGCCCCTCTGGCTGTTCTGGTCGCTGCTGAAAGCCTACGGCCTGCTGCGGCCGGATGCGCCGTTCACGACCAAGCAGTTGCGCGCCTTGCTGACGCCCGACGAGTTCGACCTGATCCCGTGGTGGGACCTCTTCGGTGTTGCGTCGACACCGTTCCGGCAGGCGGCGGCCGAGACGTTCGGGCCGCACCGTCTGGCCGACGTCGTGCTGGAGTTCTGATCGTGGCCAAGGTCGCGGTGATCGGCGCGGGCGCGATGGGATTGGCCGCGGCCTTTCATCTCGTCGAAGCGGGCCACCAGGTCGACGTGTTCGAGGCGGATGACCGGCCGGGCGGCATGGCCGCGCATTTCGACCTGGACGGTTTGAGCATCGAGCGTTTCTACCATTTCGTCTGCAAGGCGGACCGACCGACCTTCGACCTGCTGCGCCGGCTGCAGATCGAGGATGCCCTGCGCTGGCGTCCGACGACGATGGGCTATTTCTACGAGGGACGCCTGCATCCTTGGGGCGACCCGTTGTCGTTGCTGCGTTTTCCGCACCTCGACCCCGTGTCCAAGGTTCGTTACGGATTGCACATGTTTGCCAGCACCAGGAGGACGGACTGGTCGGATCTGGACCGCAAGCGCGCCGTCGACTGGGTGCGCGCCTGGGGCGGAGAACGCGCCTGGACGGTGCTGTGGGAGAAGCTGTTCGCGCTGAAGTTCTTCGAGGAGGCCGGGGACGTGTCGGCGGCCTGGTTGTGGACGCGGCTCAAGCGGGTCGGAACGTCGCGGCGTTCGCTGATGCAGGAGGAACTCGGCTTCCTCGACGGCGGCACGCAGACGCTGGTCCGGCGACTGGTCGATCGGATCGAGACGGCAGGCGGGCGCGTGCATCTGCGGGCATCGGTGCAACGGGTTCTCGTCCGGGACGGAACGGTCGCGGGCATCCTCGTCGGCGGCGAATCGATCGCTTGCGACGCCGTGCTGAGCACGGTGCCGCTGCTGCTGCTGCCTCGGCTGGTTCCCGACCTGCCGGACGCGGTGAAGGCGCGTTACGCGTCGCTGCGCAACATCGGCGTCGCCTGCGTCGTGCACAAGCTTCGGCGGCCGGTCTCCCGCCACTTCTGGATCAACACGAACGATGCGCGCATTGCGGTTCCCGGTTTCGTGGAGTTCAGCAACCTGCGTCCGCTCGGTTCCGATCACGTCGTCTACGTGCCCTACTACATGCCCACGACGCATCCGAAATGGGAGTGGAGCGACGCGGAGCTGGTGGCGGAGTCGTTCGCCGCGTTGCGGTTGGTCAACACGTCTCTGACGGAGGCCGACCGCGTCGCCTCCCGGGTCGGACGGCTGCGCCACGCGCAACCGGTCTGCCCGCCGGGCTACGGCGCGGCGCTGCCGCCGGTGCGGACCGCCATCGGGGGGCTCTGGGCGGCCGACACCTCGACCTACTATCCGGAGGACCGGGGGATCGCCGAGAGTGTACGTCTCGGTGCCGAGATGGCGGCGAGCGTCCGGTGAGACCGTGATCGGCCGCCTGTGGGAAAGGCGGTTCGTCCGGTTCCTCGCCGCCGGCGGGACGGCAGCCCTGGTCAATGTCGCGAGCCGGATCTGGTTCAACCGCTGGCTCGATTTCGCCTGGTCGGTCGTGGCCGCCTATCTATGCGGGATGCTGGTGGCGTGGACGTTGTCGCGGATGTTCGTCTTCGAGCGGTCGCCGGGTCACTGGTCGCGCGAGCTGGCCCGCTTCTCGCTGGTCAACCTCCTCGCCGCCGCTCAAGTCTGGGGCATCTCGGTCGGGCTTGAGCGGTTCGCGCTGCCCGCCCTGGGCTTGGCTTTCCATCCGAGGACGGTGGCGCACGTGATCGGGGTGTCGGCGCCGGTGATCACCAGCTACGTCGCGCACCTCCGGTTCAGTTTCCGGCCGGCGTGACCCGCGCCGATCACCCCAGAGCCTTCGCCCAGCAGTCGATCAGGCCTTCGGCGGTTCGATCCCAGCCGAACTCCGCCGCGCGCGCCACTCCCTTGCGGCCGAGCGCCTGGGCGAGTGCGGGATCGTCCAGGATCTGGGCGAGGCAGGCGCCGATCTCCTCGACCGAGGTCGGGTCGACCAGAAGTGCCGCGTCGCCGGCGGTCTCGCCCGTCGCCGTGGTGGAGGACGCCACCACCGGAACGCCGGTCGCCATCCCCTCCAGGACCGGCAGACCAAAGCCTTCGTAGAGGCTGACATAGGCGAAGCACGCGGCCCGCGCGGTCACGTCGACGAGCTCCTCGTCCGGCAGGCGTCCGAGCAGGCGCAGCGTGCCGTCGCGCTGGGCGCGTTCGGCAACGCGGTTGTCGAGCGTGACCCCCCAACCGGAGCCGCCGACGATCGCCAGAGGGAAGCGGGCGCGGAGCCGGGGCGGGAGCGACAGATGCGCCGCGAGCAACCGGTCGAAATTCTTGCGCGGCTCCAGGGTGGACACCGACAGAACGTAGCCGCGATCCTGGAGGCCGTGGCGGGCGAGGGTCTCCCTCGCCTGCGTGGCGGAGCGGGGACGAAACGATTCGCTTGCCGCGTTCGCCACCACGTCGATGCGGTCCCGAGCGATCCCGAATTCCTGCGCCAGGCAGTTCGCGGTGAAGTGGGAGACCGAGACGAAGCGCGCCGCGTCGCGTAGGGTGCGCTTGATGTTGTCGTCGATCCAGCGCAAGCGGTCGGCGGGATGCATGTCCCGGCAATGGAGCCAGGACAGATCGTGGACGTGCGAGATGCCGACGCCGCCGAACGGCTTCATGATCATGTTCGTCTCGTGATAGACGACGCGCCCGGCGGTCGGCGCCGCGAAGGTGCGGACCGAGCCGCGCATGCGGCGCTTGCGGATCACGGCCCGGACGGGTTGCACGCCCGGCAACCCGCCCAGGAGGATGCGCAGAGGCCGGGGCTGTGGCAGCGGGATCGGGCTTTCGCCGGCCGCCAGCCCGTCGAGGACGCCGGTTTCGACCAACTGATCCCCAATCCACAAGCGGAGGCTGACTCCCGCGGAGCGACGCAGGGCTTGTCCGACCTCGAAGGTGACGCGGCCAACACCGGAACGGGCGGAGCTCAGGCTATCGGCGCCGAGGATCACGCTGAGCGGCTCGTGGGCAGGAGGGTCGATCAATGCGGCAGCGGTCGCGAGATGGTCCGAACGCAGGTCCACGAATACTCCAGGCTACAATCCGTCCCTTGTCGCCCAGCCGAATCGCCCGCGCAAGCCGCCCGGTCGGGCAAGCCGGTCGGGCGGGATCCGGCCGTCCCGGCAGCGCTGCCGTATGAGGCTTCGAGACGCCGTTCCTGCCGCGTCGGCGGCGCGGCGCTTCGCCTGCGGTGCGGGGCCGGTCTGGCACCGAAATTGCGATGAACGGGCTCGATGGGTAGGCTGGCGGCATGGCCGGGATGGATCAGGGCGGTCGACGGATGACCGCTTCCTCTCAATGAAACGACGGCAGGCGGCCTACCGCCTCCTCTCGGCGGCGTCACGGCGGGTGATCCGTCGCCTCGATGGCCGTGATCGAAGGCGAGGACGACCGCTTGCCTTGCCTGGCGGGGTGGCGGGCGAGGTCGACGGCCTCGTCGACGGCGAGCTGCGCGGCTGGATCGCGAATTTCGACCGTCCGGCGACGGCGGAGACGATCTGGTGCGTCGGCGGTTCGGGACAGGGGGTTGCGGTCAGGCCGACGTTCCGCCACGAAGACGCATGCGCCGCCTTCGGCGTCGACTACATCCGCGGTTTCTCCGTGCCGAGAGACCTCCTCGGCGGCCTGGGCCAGGTCGTGTCGGTGCAAGACGACGCCGGACGGCCGCTTCGCCACGGTTCATCCGTGTCGATCGGGACTGAGCCGTCCGCATCCGCACACGGAAACGGCCGGCAATGGCTGTTCATGCACATTCCGAAGACGGCGGGGACCAGCTTGCGTCGCGCGCTGCTGCGATCGGTTCCGCCCGGGGAGGCCTTGATGGTCTACCCGAACTGGGATCTGGGCGTCACCTACGAGGAATGCCTGGCTCTCCCCGCGCCGCAGCTGCATCGCTTCCGTTGGATCTATGGCCACTACAAGACCGGGCTGCACCGGCGTGCGTCGAGCGGGGCGCGTTACCTGACGTTCCTCCGCGAGCCATTGGCCCGCCTGCGGTCGAACGTCGCCCACCATGCGGCGGCCGGAACGGCGTTCAGCGTCGGTGGGGTGCCGGTCGGGCCGGCCAGTTTCATCAATGACGGGCTCGGCGAGGAGTTCGACAACTTGATCACTCGAATGATCGCGGGGGTGACGCCAGACCAGGTCGGGCCGGGCGCGCTGGGCGAGTGCCATGTCGAGATGGCGATCGACAACATCCGGCGGCATTTCGCCTTCGTCGGCCGTCAGGAGTGCGCGCGTGCCGACAGCGAGACCCTGCAAGGGCGAGCGGGACTACACGTCACGGTTCCCGAGCTTGCCAACGTGACGCCGAGCAGATTGCGCTACGATGCGGGGCAGATGGACGCGATCGACTGGCCCGCCATCACCCATCGCAACCGCTTCGACGTGCTCCTCCACCAGCAGCTTTTGGACCTGAACCTGACCTCGCGTTTTCTGGACTGATGTCGGGGTCCGGGGCAGAGCCGCCGCGGCTGCCTAGATGTCGAGCTCGGCGGTCGCCACGGAGCGGGCGCGCTCCTGGATAAACGCAAACCGCAGCTCCGGCCGCCGCCCCATCAGGCTGTCGACCAGCGCGTTGGTCTCCGGCAGCGTCTCCTTGTGCGCCTCGACGCGAAGCAGGGTGCGGTGGCCGGGGTCCATGGTGGTGCGCTTGAGGTCGGCGGGCGGCATCTCGCCGAGGCCCTTGAAGCGGCTGACCTCGATCCTGGCGCCGGCCTTGAAATCGCGGCGGCGGCGTCGCTCGAGGTCGGCGTCGTCCATGGCGTAGACGGTCTTGCCGCCGCCCGTGAGGCGGTAGAGCGGCGGCTGCGCGAGATAGAGGTGGCCGCCGGCGATCAGAGCGGGGAGCTCGCGGTAGAAGAAGGTCATCAGCAGCGAGGCGATGTGGGCGCCGTCGACGTCGGCGTCGGTCATGATGATGACGCGGCCATAGCGCAGGCGGGCGGGGTCGAACCGGTCGCCGGCGCCGCAGCCGAGCGCCTCGACGAGGTCGCGCAATTCGGCGTTGGCGCGCAGCTTCTCGGTGCTGGCGCTGGCGACGTTGAGGATCTTGCCGCGCAGCGGGAGGATGGCCTGCGTTTCCCGGTTGCGGGCCTGCTTGGCGGAGCCGCCGGCGCTGTCGCCCTCGACGAGGAAGATCTCGGTCTGGGCGGCGTTCTCGCTGGTGCAGTCGGTGAGCTTGCCGGGCAGGCGGAGGCGGCGGGTGGCGCTCTTGCGCGGGGTGTCCTTGAGGTCGCGCAGGCGCTTGCGTTCCTCGGCCCGCTCGATCGTGAAGGCGAGCAGGGCGTCGGCCTGGGCGGGGTTGCCGGCGAGCCAGTGGTCGAACCGGTCGCGCAGGCTTCCCTCGACCAGGCGGGCGGCCTCGGGGGAGGTGAGTTTTTCCTTTGTCTGGCCTTGGAACTGGGGCTCGCGGATGAAAAGCGAGAGCTTGGCCGCCAGCGTGCCGAGGACGTCCTCGGCGGCGACCAGGGCGGCGCGCTTGTTGTTGCGGTGCTCGCCCCAGGCGCGCAGGCCCTTGAGGAGGGCGGCGCGGAGGCCGGCCTCGTGGGTGCCGCCCTGGGGCGTGGGCACGGTGTTGCAAAAGGAGTGGAGGAAGCCGGTGGCGTCGGCATCGCGCCAGCACAGCGCCCACTCGAGGCGGCCGGTGGACTGGCCGTTGGCCGACGGCAGGTCGGCGTCGCCGGCCCAGAGTTCGGCGATGCGGCCGCGGTCGCCGATCTCGTCGAGGAGGCTGTCGCGCAGACCGCCCGGGAAATGCAGGATCGCTTCGGCGGGGGTGTCGGCGCGTGGATCGATCAGGGTGGGGTCGCAATGCCAGCGCAGCTCGACGCCGCGGAAGAGGAAGGCCTTGGAGCGGCAGAGCCGGTAGAGGCGTGCGGGGTCGAAATGAACGGCCGGGAAGATGGTCGGGTCGGGTCGTAAGCGGAGCTGGGTGCCGCGGGTGCGACCG
>CAXUBM010000014.1:0-12627 GCA_964249235.1 uncultured Acetobacteraceae bacterium
GCCGCGGGTCTCCTTCTCCCCGGCGCCCGTGCTGCGCGCGTCCTACGCTCCGCCGCCTCGCCGAACCGGCGGCAGCGGCGCGTGGGCGATCCAGGTCGGCGCCTTCGGCCAGTCGAGCGAAGCCGTTGTCGCCGCCGCGGTCGCCCGGCGCGCAGCACCCGACGCCCTCGCAGTCTCTCGCCCCGAGGTCACCACCGTCGCCGGTCTCGGCGCCCACACCCTCTACCGCGCCCGCCTCGCCGGCCTCGATCGCCTCGCCGCCGCCCATGCTTGCGACACGCTCAGGCAGGACTCGATCGCCTGCATGATCGTCCCGCCCTAGCAGGCTGCGAAAAAGCGGTCGCGTTTCGCCGTCGGCGTGATTCGCTTGTCTCCGTAGGCGGCGGCGTCGCATGCGCGGTTGGGACGGTCAGACCGGTGCGCTGTTGGCTACGTAAGCTGCAAGGAATTCGCTGGTCCCGGATGCAAGCACGTTCAGCAAGCAGCGCGATCGGCTGCTGGCGGGTGACGTGGCGCAGCGGCGGCTCGCAGCCGTAGGTCGATGCCCTGCTGTCAACCTGATCCCACTGCCCCGCTTGTTCAGCCAACCCGCGCGAGCACGCGGCGAGCCACCCAGCATCCCGTGGCAAAGAAAAACAGACCGGGATCGAAGGGCCCGAGGCCCTTCGCAGGTCGAGGACAGCGTCCTCGCCTCGCTTCCGCAGCAGCCTGTGAGAGCGCGCTCTGATCTGGCCGCGTCAGGCCGCCAGAACCGGCCTCTCGCCCGACAGGATCACGGTCAGTTCGGCCTTCGCCGCCTCGGCATCCGCATTGGCGACCTGGCACGTTCCCGCCGCCTCGTGCCCGCCACCGCCGCGTGCCAGGCACACCGCGCCGACATTGACCGTCGAGCTCCGGTCCAGGATCGACTTGCCGATCGCGAACACCGTGTTCTGCTGTCGCAGCCCCCACATGACGTGCATCGAGAGCTTGCACTGCGGAAACAGCGCGTAGACCATGAACCGATTGCCGGCGTAGATCGTCTCCTCGCCCCGCAGATCGACCACCGCGACCTGTCCATGCAGCCGCGTGCATCGGTGAAGCTGCGCCTCGAAGCGTTCGCGATGCGCCTGAAACAACGACGCGCGCTCGGCCACGTCCGGCAGCGCCAGGACCTCTTCGGCGCTCGCCTCCCGGCACCGATCGATCAGCTGCAGCATCAGCTCGTAGTTCGAAATCCGGAAATCCCGGAACCGACCAAGCCCGGTTCGCGAATCCATCAGGAAGTTGAGCAGCACCCAGCCTCGTGGATCCAGGATGTCCTCGCGCGTGAACTGCGCCGAGTCCGCCCGATCCACCGCTTCCATCAGGTCCGGCTGCAGGCGTGAGAACGTCGCCGCACCACCGAAATGCCGCCACACCACCCGCGCCGCCGATGCCGACGCCGGATCGATCACGTGATTCGGGCGCCGCTCCGCCCCGGTCCGCATCACCTCGCTCGCGTGATGGTCGAACGCCAGGTGACATCCGTCCACGAACGGCAGGTTGGTGATGATGTCGCGTCCGGTGATCGCGACCTTGCCGTCCTGCATGTCCTTCGGATGAACGAACTTGATCTCGTCGATCAGGTCCAGCTCGCGCAGCAGCATGCCGCAGACCAACCCGTCGAAATCGCTGCGGGTGACCAGCCGATACTTCGTCTCGCCCATGCCGGACCCTCGCCCTCGTGTCGCCGCGAGTATCCGGCCCGAACCTTAACGCCCCGTTTCCCGAGCCCGCCCAACACGGGGCCGCGGCTCCGTCAGGCCGGTTTCGCCAAGTCCGCCGCCGTGACCGGCCGCGGCGCCGCGCGCGTCCGCACGGTCATCATCAGAAATCCCGCCAGCAGCAGCGACACCGAAAGGAACGTGGCGGCCGGCACGAACCCGCCGCCCTGCTTCTGGAGATATCCGCCCACGGACGGCCCCAGGAATCCGCCCAGATTGCCCAGCGCGTTGATCAGACCCATTGCCCCGCCGACGATCACCGGCGGCAGCGTCCGCGACGATGCCGCCCAGAACGGGCCGTCATAGGCGAGCGCCCCGCCCATTGCCACGCACAGGAACAGCACCGACAGCCACAGCGACGACGTCCCGATCAGCACCGAGGTCATCAGCGACAAACCCGCCAGCGTCGTCGCGATCAGGACGTGCCGCGCGTATTTCCCGCTGCGATCCGCCAGCACCCCGTTGAGCGACATCAGCGCGATCGCCGTCAGGTAGGGCAGCATCGCGATCAGCCCGACCGCGCCGAACCCCGCCTGCGTCAGCGTCTTCAACAGCGTCGGCAGCCACATGTTCAGGCCGTAGAACCCGACCTGGATCAGGAAATAGACCGCGATCAACCGGTACACCGCCGGCGTGCGGAAGATTAGCGAGAACGGCGCCCGCTTCGGCTCGTGCTCGTGATCGCGCGCCAGTGACGCCTCGATGTAGTCGCGCTCGCCCACCGAGCACCACGACGCTTGCCGCGGCCGGTCCTTGATGAACAGGAGCCAGAGCGGCAGCGCGATGATGAACGGCAGCGCCCCTTCGAGGTAGAACAGCACCCGCCAGCTATAGTGCGCCACGATCAGGCCCGATATCGGCTGCGTGATGATCGACGCGATCGCGAGGTTTGCCATCCAGAAACTGTAGGCCCGCGCCCGTTCGCTGACCGGAAACCAATGGCTGATCAGCACCAGGATCGCCGGCCAGATCCCGCCTTCGGCGATCCCGAGGACGAACCGGGCGATCAGCAGCTGCCTGAAGCTCTCGACCGCCCCGCACGCGATCGCGGCGCAGCCCCAGCACACGATCATGCAGGCGACGAACTTCTTCGCGCTCCAGTGTTCGGCCAGCCACCCGCCGGGGATCTGCAGCAGGACGTAGCCGATGAAGAAGATGCCCCCCGCCACCCCCTGCTCGGCTTTTCCGACGTGAAAATCATGTCCGATCCCCGCAAACGCGTAGCCGATGTTCGTCCGGTCCATGAACGAAATCACGTAGATCGCCATCGCGATCGGGATCAGGCGGAACCAGCGCGACCGCCCGGCATCGGGCGTCTCATAAGTCTGGTTCATGACGTCCTCCGGCGTTTTGCGATCACTACTCCGTGCGATCGTCCGCGTCGACGTTTCGGTGCGAACGCCACCGGCCCAGCCTCCCTACAGTTCCCCCCGCATCCGCATCGCCTTGATCCGGTCCGCCGTCCGCAAGGCGATCGCCTGGATCGTCAGCGACGGGTTGACTCCGCCCACCGTGGGAAAGACCGACCCGTCGCAAATCCACAGGTTGCGGTGGTCCCAGCTCCGGCAGTCCGCATCCACCACGCTCTGTGCCGGGTCGTCGCCCATCCGGGCGCCGCCGTTCATATGGCAGGTATCGTCCGTCTGCTCCCAGATGTCGGCGCAGTCGATCGCCTGCAATCCGCGCCCCATGAAGTCCAGCGCGTGCCTGATCATCGCCTTGTCGTTGTCGCACCAGCTATATTCGACGCGCGCCACCTTCAGCCCGTAGCGGTCCGTCTCGTCGGCCAGCGTCACCCGGTTGCGCTCCTGCGGCAGCATCTCGCCCACCATCTTCAGGCCGACCGCGTGGTTGTAGTCCTTCATCGTCTCGACCAGCCGCTCACCCCACAGCCCGTGCGCATCGGCCTGCGTCTTGCCCCACAATTGCGGCAGCGGGCCCTGCGCCATGTAGCAGTAGCCGCCGAAGAAGTCCTTGCGATCGTCGTAGTTCCAATGCTCGGTCATCGACAGCGACGGCGGTCCCTTGTAGCTCCTGATCTCCTTCTTCGAGGTGCCCCAGACCGCTTGGTTGGACTGCACGGTGAAATACCTGCCCACCAGCCCCGAGGAGTTGGCCAGGCCGTCCGGGAACCGGTCGGTCGCCGAATTAAGCAGCAGCCGCGGCGTCTCGATCGCGTAGCCCGCGACCACCACGTTGCGCGCCTTCTGGAACCGCCACTCGCCCTGGCGATGGTAGTGCACGCCGCTCGCAAGCCCGTTCGCATCCACCTCGACCCGCCCGACCATCGCCAGGTCGCGGATCTCCGCCCCCGCCGCCACCGCGCGCGGAATCCAGGTCACCAGCGCGCTCTGCTTGGCATTGGTCGAGCACCCGGTGACGCAAAACCCCCGGTAGACGCACGGATGGGCGAGACCGCGCGGCGCCGACAGGGTCGCCAGCGGCGTCTCCGTCCACTTGATCCCGAGCGCCTCGCAGCCCTCGGCCAGCGCCAAAGCCGCGGCGTTCATCTCGTGCGCCCGGTAGGGATAGCGCGGCCGCTTCGGCCCCCAGGGATAGGTGACCGGCCCGGCAATCTTCAGCGCCTGTTCGACCTGCCGATAGTATGACCACATCTCCCGCCAGTCGAGCGGCCAGTCGAACCCGTAGCCGAGCTTGGTCCGCGCCTTGAACCATTCCGGCCGGAACCGCAGCGACACCATCGCGAAATGCACCGTGCTGCCGCCCACCGCGCGGCCGCTGTTGTTGCTGCCGAGCTGCACCGGATTCTCACCCGCCGAGATCCTGTCGTCCGTCCAGTAAAGCTTGGTCTGCTCGCTCTCGTCCGAGGCGAAATCCTCCAGCGGCCTGAACCACGGCCCGGCGTCGAGGCCCACCACCGAGAACCCCATCTCCGCCAGCCGGCACGCCCGCGTGCCGCCGCCGGCGCCGGTGCCGACGATGACGAAATCGACCGCCTCGTTCTCGCGATAGCTGCGCATCGGCACCCAGCCGCCCGGCCGGAACACGTCCGGCGCCCGGCCACCGACGCCGCGCGGCGTGCTCAGCGGGTCCTCAGACACGATCGTTCCTCCGCCGTGCCGCCTGCGGGTCGCCGTGCGCTTCGGCCGCTTCCCACGGATCGCGCTCGTCATAGCCCATGCGCACGTAGCCGCGCGGACTGGCCGGCCCGCCCCACCCGATCTCGCTCCAGGCGGTCGGATGCGCGTAGTAGGCATGCACGATGTCGTTGATCAGCCGCTGCTTCCAGAACGTCTTCGGCTTCATCCCCGCCCAGGCCGGGTCCTCCGCCTCGCCGCGCTCGACCCGCGAAAGCAGCGCATCCTGGGCCCCCTCGTCGAGCGAAGCGAACGGCTTCGAATGTGCCGCCCGGGCCTCCGCCTCGATCGCCGCCAGGCCGCGTCGCCACGCCTCCCGCTCCAGCGGCATCCCGTCGCCGCGGAACCCGTCGGACTGGTCACGAAACAGCTTCTCGTCGACCAGGGCCGCCACCGGGATCGGCGCTCGGCTCGCGGGCTGCGGGACGATCCGCGCCGCGATCGCCCCCAGGGTCGCGAACTCGTCGGCGGTCAGGAAGCGGGGCTCGCGCGGCACCGCGAGCCTTCGGTTGATCACCTGACGCGTCGTCTCGTTCCACGACGGCGTGTTGCGCTTGGCGAGCACGTCGTAGCCGGGATACCGGTCAGCCATCCGGATGGTCTCTCAGCAGCCCCAGCGCCGCCAGGCCGGCCAGCGCCAGGCCGGTGAAGCTCGGCGGCGCCGGCAGCGGCGGCCCGTCGACCATGTTCTGCTTCCAGTTGCGCCACCCGCCCATCGCCCGCTGCACGCCCCAGGCGTGAAAACCCACGCCCACCACGCCGAGCACGCTCAGCACCCGCATCATCCAGCGCGTCGCCCAGCGATCGCGTCCCGGCTCGCCGAACGCGGTCGCCAGCAGCAACGCCGCGCCGACCGGCGGCAGCGTCACCGGCGCCAGCATCGCCGGGTTTTGGAAGGCGCCGCGGAAATGCAGCAATCCCGCCTCGCCCGACGTACCCAGCAGCCCGACGCCGACGAGCCCCGCCAGCGCCCGGCCCGCCGGCAGTCCGAACACGCGTGGCCGCGGGCCGTGATGTTCGCGAAGCCGCTCCGAGTAGACACCGAGCAGTCCCGAAAGCAGGATCGCCGCCGGCGCCCCGAGCGGCGCTCCGTAGAACAGGTTCTGCCACACGAAGCCGGCCGGTCGCTTGCCGACATTGTAGGCGTGGAAGGCGGTTCCCGCGACGCCGGTCGCCGCCGCCAGCGCATACACGGCGTCACGCGCCCGGTGCGCGCTGGCCCTCGTGTCGGCGGTGCCATGCACGCTCACGGCCAGCGTCAACGCCGAAGCCACGAGGGGCGTGAACATCGCCTTGTTCTCGAAGCTGCCCCGGTAATGCTCGACCGCGCTGTCCGCCAGCACCGAAAACGCCAGCACGCCCGATGCCCGGTTCAGCCGTTGGGCGGCGCGCGCGGTAGCGGCCACCGGCGCGGCTCGACGAGATCTCATCGCGACGCGCCTACCGGCGGCCCGGCAGCAGGTCCGACAGAACCTGTTTGGCGGTGTTGACCAGCACGCTGCCCAGCTCGGGCTCGCTCGCGATCATGGTGGTGAAATTCTTGGCATCCTTGATCGAGATGTGTGGCGGCAGCGGCGGTACGTTCGGGTCGGCGTAGATGTTCATGATCACCGGCCGGTCGGCGCGCAGCGCCTCGTCCCAGGCCGGCCCGATCGCGTCCGGCTCACGCACCAGGATCCCTTTCAAGCCCACCAGCTCGGCATAGGTGTGATAGGGAAAGTCAGGGATCGACTGCGTCGACTCCGTCTTGCCGGCGCCCAGCTGCACCCGCTCCTCCCAGGTCACCTGGTTGAGGTCCTGGTTGTTGAGCACCATGATGATCAGCCGCGGGTCGGCCCACTTCTTCCAGTATTTGGAGATGGTGATCATCACGTTGAGGCCGTTCATCTGCATGGCGCCGTCGCCGATGAAGCCGATCACCACCCGGTCCGGATGCGCCATCTTCGCCGCCATCGCGTAGGGTGTGGCCGCCCCCAGCGACGCCAGGCTTCCCGACAACGACCCCATCATGCCGCGGCGCATCTTGATGTCGCGCGCATACCAGTTCGCGACCGACCCGGAATCTCCGGTCATGATCGTGCGGTCCGGCAGCCGCTTGGACAACTCCCAGAAGATCCGCTGCGGATTGATCGGATCGGCCGACGTCATCGCCCGCTCCTCCAGCGTCTTCCACCAGGACGCCACCTCGCGCTCGATCCCGGTGCGCCACCCGTCGCGCGTCTTCTGCTCCAGCATCGGCAGCAGCGCCTGCAGGGTGGCCGCACTGTCGCCCACCATGTTGACCTCCATCGGGTAGCGCAGCGAAAGTCGCGTCCCGTCGAGATCGATCTGCACCCCGCGCGCGGTGCCCGGCTTGGGCAGGAACTCGCTGTAGGGGAACGACGAGCCCACCACCAGGAACGTGTCGCAGCCTTTCATCAGGTCCCACGACGGCTTGGTCCCCAGGAGCCCGATCGAACCGGTCACGAACGGCAGCTCGTCCGGCACCGCCGCCTTGCCGAGCAGTGCCTTGGCGACGCCGGCCTGCAGCTTCTCGGCCACTGCGATCACCTCGTCGGTGGCCTGCAACGCGCCTTGGCCGACCAGGATCGCAACCTTCTTGCCCGCATTCAAAACGTCCGCCGCCTGCCTGAGCAGGGGCGCGTCGGGCAGCAAGGCCGGCCCGGCATAGCCCACGCCGGTATGGGTCGCGCCGTGCGCCATCGGCGGATCCTCGTAGTCGAGCTCCTGCAGATCATTGGGGATGATGATGGCCGTCACGCTCCGCCGGTTCGCCGCGATCCTGACCGCCCGGTCGACCAGAGTACGGATCTGCGCCGGCACCGTCGCGGTCGCCACGTATTCGCTGGCGACGTCCTTGAACAGCGTCTGCAGGTCGACTTCCTGCTGATAATGCGCACCGATCGCGGTGCGCGCCTGCTGGCCCACGATCGCGACGACGGGCACATGATCCATCTTGGCGTCATAAAGACCGGTCAGCAGGTGGATCGCTCCCGGACCGGAGGTCGCGTAGCAGAGCCCGACCTCGCCCGTGAACTTCGCGTGCCCGGACGCCATGAACGCCGCCATCTCCTCGTGGCGCACCTGAATGTATTCGAGTTTGTCCTTGGCCCGCTCGAGGGCCAGGTCCAGCCCGCCCACGCCGTCGCCGGGATAGCCGTACACGCGGCGGATGCCCCACTCCACGATCCGGCTCCAGACGAAATCGCTGACAGTCATCGCCATGCTCGGATCTCCGCTTGGTCGTGGGACGTCGCTCTTCCCATACGCCGCAGACGTCGAGCCGTTCACGGACCGCAGCAGATTCGTGATCTCTGGCAATGCTTGCCAAACCGGGGAACAACCAGCTCGAGGGAGGAACGCTGATGACGTCCATCGAAGTGGTGCTCGACGCCGGCGCAACCATCGGCGAGTCGCCGGCCTGGCACGCCCCCGACCGAGCGATCTACTGGCTCGACATCAAGGCTCCGGCGCTCAACCGCCTCGACGTCCTTTCCGGCCACAACCGCAGCTGGACGCTGTCGGCCGAAACCGGCGCCTTCGCGCTTCTCCCCGATTCGACGGGCGCCATCCTCGCCCAGCGCACCGGCATCGCCCGCTTCGACTTCGCGACCGGCGCCGAGCAGCACGTGGCCGCAGCGCCCTTCAACCCCGCCCTGTTCCGATTCAACGAAGGCGCCTGCGATCCGCACGGCCGCTTCTGGATCGGCGTCATGTTCGACCCGCTCGACCCGGCCGCCAAAGCACAGCGACTTGCCGCCCAGCTGCACAGCTTCACCCTGTCCGGTGGCCTGCGCCCCGAACCCGACGCCGCCGAACTGCACAACGGCATGGCCTGGAGCGCGGACGGACGCTCCTTCTTCCTTTCGCACAGCACCAACCACCAGATCCACCGCTTCACCCTCGACCAGCACGGCCGCCTCGGCGCCCGTCATCTCTTCGCCAGCACCGCCGATCTCCCGGGCGTGCCCGACGGCGCCGCGATCGACGCCCGCGGCGGCTACTGGTGCGCCGTGCACGGCGCCGGACGCCTGCGCCGCTTCCACCCCGACGGACGCTTCGACCGCGACATCACCCTCCCGGCCAGCCAGCCCACCGCCTGCGCCTTCGCCGGCCCCGATCTCGACATCCTCTACGTCACCACCGCCCGAGGTGGCCTCGATCACCCAGGCCTTCACGATGGCGCCCTGCTCCGTTTCCGCCCCGGCGAAACCGGCCTCACCCGACGCGTCACGCTCGCCTGAGAAGGGCCGCACCTCACCTTGACTCCGTCCCGCGCGCGGTCTGTCTTCCTCCAACCCCAGCCCGCCGGAGATCGCCCACGTGAACATCCACGAATATCAGGCGAAGCAGCTCCTCAAGGACTACGGGGTCGCCGTTCTCGACGGCCATCTCGCCACCACCCAAGACGAGGCCGAAGCAGCCGCCCGCAAGCTGCCCGGCCCCGTCTACGTCGTCAAAAGCCAGATCCACGCCGGCGGCCGCGGCGCCGGCCGCTTCGCCGAGGATCCCGACGGCAAAGGCGGCGTCCGCCTCGCCCGCTCCCCCGAGGAGGTCCGCGAGGCCGCCGCCGCCATGCTCGGCCACACTCTGGTCACCAAGCAGACCGGTCCGCACGGCCGCCGCGTCCAGCGCCTCTACATCGAGGCAGGCTGCGACATCGCCCGCGAGCTCTACCTCTCGCTGCTCGTCGACCGCGCCACCTCCCGCGTCCTCGTCATGGCCTCCACCGAAGGCGGCATGGAGATCGAGGAGGTCGCCGAGCACCACCCCGAAAAGATCCTCCGCGCGCCCGTCGACCCCGCCACCGGCATCTCCGGCTTTCACGCCCGCAAGCTCGCCGCCGGCCTCGGCCTGACCGGCAGGCAGGTCGGCATCTTCGCCAGGTTCCTGAGCGCGATGTACACCGCCTTCGTCGGCCTCGACTGCGCCATCGTCGAGATCAACCCGCTCGTCGTCACCAGGTCCGGCGACATCGTCGCCCTGGACGCCAAGGTCAGCTTCGACGACAACGCCCTCTACCGCCACGCCGACATCGAGGCGCTCCGCGACGAGGCCGAGGAGGACCCGAAGGAGCTGGAAGCCAACAAACACCAGCTCTCCTACGTGGCACTCGACGGCGAGATCGGCTGCATGGTCAACGGCGCCGGCCTGGCAATGGCAACCATGGACATCATCAAGCTCTACGGCGCCGCGCCCGCCAACTTCCTCGACGTCGGCGGCGGCGCCACCCGTGAGAAGGTCACCGCCGCCTTCAAGATCATCCTGTCGGATCCCAACGTGAAAGGGATCCTGGTCAACATCTTCGGCGGCATCATGCGCTGCGACGTCGTCGCCGAGGGCGTCATCGCCGCCGCCCGCGAACTGGCCGTCACCGTCCCGCTGGTCGTCCGCCTCGAAGGCACCAATGTCGAGCTCGGCAAGAAGATCATGGCCGAGTCCGGCCTGGCCATCATTCCCGCCGACAACCTCGCGGACGCCGCCGACAAGGTGACCCGCGCCGTGAAGGAAGCCGCCTGATGGCCATCCTCGTGGACGCCCACACCAAGGTCATCACCCAGGGCTTCACCGGCAGCCAAGGCACCTTCCACTCCGAGCAGGCGCTCGCCTACGGCACCCAGGTCGTGGGCGGCGTCACCCCCGGCAAGGGCGGCCAGATCCATATGGAACTGCCCGTCTTCGACACGGTGGCCGAGGCGGTCCACGAGACCGGCGCCACCGCGTCCGCCATCTACGTCCCGCCCCCTTTCGCCGCGGACAGCATCCTCGAAGCCATCGACGCCGAGGTCCCGCTCATCGTCTGCATCACCGAGGGCATCCCGGTTCTCGACATGGTCCGCGTCAAGCGGGCGCTCGACGGCTCCAGGTCCCGCCTGATCGGCCCCAACTGCCCCGGCGTCATCACCCCCGACGCCTGCAAGATCGGCATCATGCCCGGCCATATCCACCGCCGCGGCAATGTCGGCATCGTCTCGCGTTCCGGCACGCTCACCTACGAGGCCGTCGCCCAGACCACCGCCGCGGGGCTGGGTCAGTCCACCTGCGTCGGCATCGGCGGCGACCCGGTCAAGGGCACCGACTTCATCGAGGTCCTCGAGATGTTCCTCGCCGACCCGGAGACCGAAAGCATCATCATGATCGGCGAGATCGGCGGCGAGGCGGAGATCGACGCCGCCGAGTTCCTCGCCCGCGCCCGCTCGCCCAAGCGCGTCGTCGGCTTCATCGCCGGCGCCACCGCCCCCAAGGGTCGGCGCATGGGCCACGCCGGCGCCGTCATCTCGGGCGGCAAGGACACGGCGGAGGCCAAGATCGAGGCGATGCGCTCCGCCGGCCTTTACGTCGCCGCCGAACCGTCCGCGCTCGGGTCCACGATGGTCGCGGCTCTCAAGGGGTAGGATCAACCAGGGGCCCGAACCCGCCCTGGACCTTCCTCCCCGACGCCGTCATGCGCGCGAGCCTCTCCCTCGAGAACACGCCCGACGGCATCGCCTGACGTGTGCGTGCCGTGCCGCCCGCACCACCGCTCCTCCGCGAGGATCGCCGCAACCGCCTCGACGGTCCCCGCGACGCCCGCAAGCTCGGCAAGGGCCGCCGACCTTATCCGCGCCGACCGGGACGCCGACCACGACCGCCGCTAAGGTCGTCGCAGAAGCGGGCGTCGCAGGACGGCCGGAGCACTCAGATATCGCAACGATTTTATGTTGCAACGATTTCGGTCTCGGGGAATGATGGGCGCGCCAAAAAGGCGCCGAGACCATGCATGCGAACAGGCAACCTAGCCCATAGGTCGGTGTCATTCGTCTCGGGCCGCAGATGAACGACGATGGCCGCTCGACGGCCCTGCCGACCCGCGTCTGGATCCTCGGCGACACGCAGTTCGATGAGGCCCGCTGGGAACTGCGCGTCGACGGCCAGCGCCGCACGATTGAAGCCAAGCCGCTCGCCCTGCTTCACACGCTGCTCTGCCGGGCGGGCGAGGTCGCCACCAAGGACGAACTGCTCCGCACGGTCTGGCCAGGCGTCATCGTCACGGAAGGCTCGCTGACCACCGCGGTCTCCAAACTCAGAGCCGCGCTCGGCCCCGGCGGCCGCGCCATCATCGAAGCGGTGCACGGCATCGGCTACCGCATCGCCGTGCCCATCGAACTCACCACATCGAGCGAGCGCCCTCGCCTCGCCTTCAGCCTCCAGGCGGGCGAAACGGTCCCCAACCGCCCCCAATGGCGGCTGCAGCGCATGCTGGCCGCCTCCGGCGTGTGGCTCGTCTTCCACGACAAGACCGGCGAAGCCCGGATCTTCAAGTTTGCCGACACCGCAGAACGCTTCGAGGCGCTCAAGCGCGAAGTCGCCCTGTCCCGTATCCTTTTCGCCGCCCTCGGCGAACGACCCGACCTGATCCGCCCGGTCGAGTGGAACTTCGAAACCCGCCCCTACTACATCGAGACCCCGTTCGGCGGCCTCGACCTCTCCGCCTGGGCCGCCTCCCGCGGCGGCTTGCACACCGTGCCGCCGGCCGAACGGGTCTCCCTCGTCGCCCGCGTCGCCCGTACCGTCGCCGCCGCCCACCAGGTCGGCGTGCTGCACCGCGACATCAAGCCGACAAACATCCTGATCTCCGAAGCCGAAGGAGTCCGCCTCGTCGATTTCGGCGCCGGCCTCCTGACCGAAGCCGCCCGGCTCCACGCCGCCGCCATTTCCGACCTCGGCCTGACCCGATGCGGCGGCCCCGACGCCGACCGCCGCGAAGGCACGCTCCGCTACATGGCCCCCGAACTCCTCGCCGG
>CAXUBM010000014.1:12637-13022 GCA_964249235.1 uncultured Acetobacteraceae bacterium
CCACCCCCTCCTGCGCGCCGACATCGAAGCCGCCGCCGCCGGCAACCCCGACCGCCGCCTCCCCTCGGCCGCCCTGCTCGCCGAACGTCTCGAAACCCTCGACAGCCGCGTCGCCGACGAGCGCCGCCGCCAGTCCGAAGCCCTGCTGCGCGAAGACCTCGCCCGACGCCTCGAACGCATCCGCCTGCGCCGCCCCTGGCTCATCCTGGCCACCGCCTCCCTCGCCATCGGTCTGATCGGCATCGGCGCCGCCGCCACCCGCGCCATACGCGAAGGGCACGAAGCCCGACGCCAAGCCGATATTGCCCACGCCATCAACAGCTTCCTCACCGAGGACCTGATCGCGCGGGCCGACCCGACCCTGTCCGGCAACGCCGACGAAACG